>SLDB01000362.1 GCA_007125475.1 Nitriliruptoraceae bacterium
CCCCGTGCATCGCACCGACCGCGGCGTACGTGCCGGCGACGAGTAGGTTGGCCGCCCGACCCAGGAGGTGTCCCGTGGAGCTCCCGGAGCAGGCCCACCCACTCGGCGGCGGCGGACGCCTCGACGGGCACGTCATCGTCGTCACCGGCGCCGGCAGCCGCGGCGAGGAGTTCGGGATCGGGAGGGCGACCGCGATCACGGCCGCCCTCGAGGGTGCGCGGGTCGTCCTCGTCGACCGCTCCCCCGGTGATGCCGAACGCACCGCGGCGATGCTCGGTGCCGACCGGGCCGACGACGTCCTGGTGGTCCAGGCCGACACCACCTCGGAGTCGGCGACGCAGACGGTCGCCGACGCCGCGCAGCAACGGTTCGGGGCGATCGACGGGTTGGTGAACAACGTCGGGGTGATCGGGGCGCCCGGGAACGCCGAGGACCTCGACCTCGACGCCTGGCGGGCCGGCCTCGACGTCAACATCACCTCCGGGATGCTGATGCTGCGTGCGTGCCTGCCACAGCTGCGCCGCTCAGCCTCCAGGGCGTCGGTGGTGAACCTCAGCTCGGTCGCCGGGATGTGGGGCGGGCACCCCTACCTGCTCTACCCCACCGCGAAGGCGGCGATCATCAACATGACGCGGGCGATGGCGTTCCACCACGGCCCCGAGGGGATCCGGGTCAACGCCGTCGCCCCCGGGATGGTGGAGACCCCGATGGTGGGTGGGGCCGACATGTCCGAGGAGCTGCGGCGTCAACGCGCCGCGTCGTCGCCGCTGGGGACCCCGGGCACCGCCTGGGACGTCGCGAAGGCGATCGTCTTCCTGTTGAGCACCGACGCCCGCTGGATCAACGGCGTCCTCCTGCCGGTCGATGCCGGCCTCACCGCGGGCGCGCCACGACCCCCCGTCGACGCCGACCGGCTCACAGCTGATCGAGGTTGACGGCGATCGCCTCCTGGGTTGTCCTGGCGATCACCACGACCGCCGGCTCGTCCCCCGGGTTGGACTCGACGTGGGGGGTGAACGGCGGCACGTACACGAAGTCCCCCGGCCTGGTGGCGATGTCCACGACCTCGTCCCCGTCACGGAAGCTGAACACCGGCTCACCGGAGACCACGTAGATCGACGTCTCCGACTCGCCGTGGTGATGCACCCCGGAATCGGTCTTCGGATCGACGATCGTGCGACCCATCCACAGGGCCTCGGCGCCGACCGTCTTGCCGGAGACCGCCTCGGCGCGGTGCATCCCACCGGTCTGGGCGGTGTCGGTCGACAGGCAGTCGCCCTCGATGCGCACCAGGTTCTTGTCGGCCATGACGTCTGCCTCCTCGATTCGGTTCGACACGTACGACTCCCCCACCCGGGCACCGCCGGTCACGGGGTCACACCACGCCGTCGGCGTGCAGTTCGGCGATCTCGTCGGTGCCGTAGCCGGCCTCGGCGAGGATCTCGTCGGTGTGCTCACCCAGCGTCGGCGGTGGGCGGTCGATCCCCCCGGTGCCCTCGGCCAGGGTGAACCCGTTCCGCGGCAGGCGCACCTCCCCAAGCGGGGTCGGCACCGACTGCAGGAACCCGCGGTGGGTGTGCTGCTCGAGCTCGGCGGCCTCGGCGATCGTCAGGATCGCCGAGCACGGCACGTCGGCGTCGGTGAGGATCTCCTCCCACTGCCGCGGTTCGTGCGCAGCGAGGGCCTCCTCGATGACGTCCTTGAGCTCCTGTGGATGCGCGTACCGGGCGGCCTCGTCGGCGAACCGCGGATCCTCGAGGGCGTCCGCACGCCCGATCGCGGTCATCAGCGAGGCGAACTGCTTCTGGGAGAGCACGGCCAGGACGAGGTAGCCGTCCTTGCAGGCGAACCGGTCGGCGGTCGGGATCCGGGTCATCGACAGGTTCCCGGCCTGCAGGTGCTCGTGGCCCAGCACGGTGTACTCGGCGACCTGCGCCGAGAGCAGGCTCATCAGCGATTCGAGCATCGAGACATCCACCAGTTGGCCACGACCGGTGAGCGTGCGCTGGTACAGCGCGCTGGAGAGTGCGAACGCCGCGGTCAGCCCAGCGGTGAAGTCGGCGATCGCGAACCCGGCACGCATCGGCCCACCGGCGGGTTCGCCGGTGATCGACATCAGCCCCGACAACGCCTGGATCTTGCCGTCGTACGCCGCCTTGCCGGCCTCCGGTCCGTCGTGGCCGAACCCGGAGACCGCCAGGTAGATCAACTGGGGGTTCGCGGCCGCCAGCGTGTCGTAGCCGACACCGATCCGCTCCATCACCCCCGGACGGAAGTTCTCGCAGACGACGTCGGCGTCGGCGGCGAGCCGCCGGATCACCTCGACCGCCCGTGGGTGCCGCAGATCCATGGCGATGGAGCGCTTGTTCCCGCTCACCGCCATGAACGCCGGTGCCAGACCCTGCTGTGACCACTCCGGGGTGAGGCCCGAGCGGCGCACGGCGTCACCCTCGGGGCTCTCGACCTTGATCACGTCGGCGCCGAGCACCGACAACTGGTGCGTGGCGAACGGCCCCGCGATCATCCGGGTGAAGTCCAGGATCCGGACTCCCTCGAACGGCCGGGTCATCGGGTCGCGCCCACCGCATCCGCCTCCTCGCGACGCTGTCGGGCGACCTCCTTGATGCGGTCGTTCTCCTCGCGCGCGGCGCGGATGTCCTCGGCGGTGAGCCGCGAGGTGTCGAGGAACTCCTGCTTCCAGGTGGCGTCGTCGCTCCACCGCAGCGGGTTCTGCACCGTGGTGCGTGGCGCCGGGGCCGAGGCCAGGGTGCGCAGGGCGAGGTCGAACGTCGCCGCCTGCGAGGCCGGGTCGTCGGGCCGGCCGCACGCGTTGCCGAGCGGGGCGTCGGTGAACACGAACCGCGGCACCCCGCAGTGCTCGACGATGTCCTTGGCGGCACCCAGCACGACCGTCGGGACCCCGTTGGCCTCCAGGTGCCGGGCCACCAGGCTCACCGTCTGGTGACACACCGGGCAGTTCGGCACCAGCACGACCGCGTCCACGTCGTCCTGACGCACCAGGTCGAGGATCTGGGGGCAGTCGACCTCGAGGGTGTGGCGTTGGCTGCGGTTCGTCGGCGCGCCGTAGAACCGGGGGCCGACCTCACCGACCCGCCCGTCCTCGGCCGCCTGACGCAACGCCGGCAGGGGGAAGTACACCCGCTGATCGGCCGACATGTGGGCCCGGTCGACGCCGACGTGGGAGATCCGCAGGTCGTGCTCGTCGTCGGTGCGCCCGGTGTAGACGTCGTAGAACTTCGCCGCCGCGTTGTACGCCGAACCGGGACCCTGGTCGCCGCGTCCGGGCTGGTACGGCGCCGCGGTGGTGACCAGCGTGACACGCGAGTCGGCCAACGGTCGGGTCAACGCCTGGAAGGGGGTGTCGAGGTAGTGCGCCCACACGTAGGGGTTGTCGTACCCGAGCGCGAGGTACCAGTCGCGTGTGCGCTGCATGTACGGCACCGGGGCGTCCCACGCCGGTGCGAACTCGGCCGTGTCCCTGCTGACCATCCCAGGCTCCGTGACGGGTGGAGGTTCCTCTCCCCCCACGGTAGCCGGCGAGCCGGGGTGCACGCCCGCGAACACCGCACCGGTCGGTGCACCGAGCACCGTCACCGACGCGACGCGCCGTAGAGTGTCGCCGCCGCGAGTGGGACGGAGACCCGATGTCCTGGCACACCGAACAGGTCGCACACGGCGTCACCCGGCTCGTCTACGACCGACCACCGGTGAACTCCATGCCGTTCGGCGAGTACGACGCGCTGCGCCGCACGCTGCAACGCCTCGCCGTCGACGATCAGCTGCGCGTGGTGATCCTGCGGGGGGCGGGCACACGGGCGTTCATCGCCGGCCACGACGTCGACGAGCTCCGCGGACTCGACGAGGACACTGCGGCGGAGGGGTTGGCCCGGGCACGGCTTGCCTTCAACGCCCTCTACGACCTCCCCGTGCCGGTGATCGCGGTGGTGAACGGCCCGGCCGTCGGGACCGGGTTCAAGATCGCGAGCCTCTGCGACGTGCGCTTGGCGTCGTCGGAGGCGGTGTTCGCCCTCCCCGAGATCGACGTCGGCGTCCTCGGTGGTGCCCGGCACGCGATGCGGATCGCCCCCCAGGGCGCGGCGAGGATGATGGTGTACACCGGGTCCCGCCTCACCGCCGAGCACGCCCGGCAGCTGGGGATCGTCGACGAGGTGCACCCGCCCGACGACCTCGACGCCGCGGCACAGGGGCTGGCCTCCGTGATCGCCGCGAAGAACCCCACCGCGGTCCGCCTCGCCAAGCGCGGGATGAACCGGATGGAGTCCATGTCGCTGCAGGAGGCCTACGAGTACGAGTGCGTCCTCACCGCCGAGCTGCGCCGCGATCCCCGTGCCCGTGCCGATGCCGAGGACTTCCTCGCCGGTCGCACCCCGATCACGGTCCGCCCGTCGGTCAGCGACCCGGCGGGATGAGGCGCCCGTCGGCGATGGCCCGGCGCACCTGTGCGCGACCCCGCAGCAGCAGGACGACCGCGGCGAGCGCGAGGCCGGCGGCGAAGATCCACGCCGGGGCGAACCCGGCACGTGCGGCGATCTGACCGAACGCCAGCGGGCCGCTCACCCCACCGATCGCGGCACCGGCGGCCATCACCCCGGAGGCGGC
>SLDB01000133.1 GCA_007125475.1 Nitriliruptoraceae bacterium
GGGACTCGAGCCGGGCGGCGAGGTTGACGGTGTCCCCGATGACGTCGTGCTTGCGGTGGCCCCGCTCGCCGAGCACGCCCGAGACGATCTCGCCGCTGTTCACCCCGACACGGAACCGCGGCCAGTCCGGGTTGGCGGCCGCGATCTCTGAGGCGGCCTCCTGGAAGGCCAGCGCAGCACGGGCAGCGAGCTGCGGATGGTCGGGCTGGTCGCCGTGCCGGTTGAACACCACCATCACCGCGTCGCCGATGAGCTGGTGGACATCGCCACCGAACTCGCGGACCAGCGGGATGAGCCGGGAGAAGTAGGCGTCGAGCATCCGCCGGACGTCGGCCGGCTCGTTGCGCTCGGAGTAGGGGGTGAACGCCTCGAGGTCGGCGAACAGGATGCTGGCCTCGGTGGTGCCGGCCAGGGTCTGCTCGAGGTAGAGGGCGCTGAAGCGCTCCTCGTGCCACTCCCGGCGTGCCGCGACGGCGATGATGCCGAAGGCGACGAGCATCAGCACGTGCCACTGCCACCACGAGACACGCCAGTTCACGGCGAAGGCGACGACGACGAGTGTGACGGCGAGGAGCGCGAACGCGACCGCGAAGGCGAGCACGATCGGTGCTCCGCGGCGGCGGTAGAGCCGCACGTACCCCGCCGTGCCGATGCCGTAGCCCACGACACCGATCGCGACGAAGACGAGCTGCCAAGCCGGCAGCGCCTCCTCTGGCACCGGGGCGTCCAGGGGAGGCAGCTCGGCGAGGGAGGCGACCGCCCACGCGAGCATCAGCGCGACCAGCGCGGCCAGCAGCAGGCGCGAGCGGGCCATGACCCAGCGGGAAGTCTCGGGCGTGAGCTCCAGGCCGGAGGCAGCGGCGAAGAGACTGCCCACGACCAGCCCGATGGGTGTGGCCAGTTCGAAGCCGGCGTTCGGGCCGACCAGCACACCCGGGGTCGCGAGTGCGTGCAGCCCCAGGAACCCTGCGCTGGCGATGAACGCCAGCGACACCAGCAGCAGGCGGGCGTCGTGCCGGCGGCGGGCCGCGTCGGTGACGTTGGAGCCGAGCGTGACCGCGATCGCCGCGGCAGCGAGCACGAGCCAGAAGTGCGCCGGGTTGTTGTCCCACAGGACATCCAGCGCCGGCCGCCACCGCAGCAGTGCCAGCAGCGCCAGCGGCACGAGCACCGCGACGGCGAGCCAACCGAAGGCGGCCCTGCCCGTCCGGCTCGTAAGCCCCTGCCCTGCGTCGTCGACCGGCATCGTCCCCTCTCACGCGGTGGATGCTACAGAAGTCCCCGGGAGCTGGTCGGGCGTTCGTGCCGCCTGCCGACTCCGGGGCTCGAGTGGCGACCGCGCCGTGGTCCGGGCGTCAGCACACCTGCTCGGTGGTCTCCGCCTGCGAGGCGCGCTGGTACGGCTCCCACCACGTCTTGATGTGTGCCAGGATGGCCTCGACGTCCTCCTCGGACAGTTCCTCCCCGAACGCCGGCATCTCCGGGTAGCCCTCACGTTGCGGCATCCCCTCGAGCACGATGCGTTCGAGCTCACAGTCGGCGTGGTGCCAGGTGTGGCCCTCGGCGTTGTGCCGGGGCGGGATGTCACTGATGTCGCCGCCGGTGGCCCCACCGTGGCACGCGGCGCAGTGCCGTTCGTAGAGCTCTCCACCGCGGGCGATCTGGGCCTCGGTCGGGTCGGTGTCGGCGCAGGCGACGACGAGTGCCGCCACACCCGCGGCCAGGAGCGCTGCACGTGGTGATCTGGACACGGGTGCCCCCTGGTGGAGTCCGCCGACGTCGGTGGCGGGGCTGGCGCGCCCCCGAGGTCCGGAGGACCGCGACGACGCGTCCGGGGTGCGGATGCCGCGCGCGGAGGTCAGTCTCCGGTGGAGACGTCGAGGTTGTAGGTGTCCTGCACCAGCTCGGTCGAACGGTGACGGTGGCGGTCGACCGCGTCGACGAGCGTGGTCGCGGTGCGGCGGATGTCGGCGGGGTCCGAGGTCTGCCCGGCGTACTCCTGCAGGGCCTCGGCCTGCTCGATCAGTGCCCGGTGCTCGCGCCGCATTCGCTCGACCCGGGGGCCGAACGACGACTGCCACTGGACCACCTCGGCGAGGAGCCCGTCGGGCTGCTCGGCCTCACGGGCGTGGGCCCGCAACGACTCCTGCATCCGGGCGATCGCGTCCCGGGCCGAAGCGACCCACGCCTCCACGTCCTCGCCCGGCGCCTCGAGGGCCGCGGCGAGGTCCTGCGTGGCGGCGTGCAACACCTCGCGCCGCGCCACCGCCTGGTTGCCGGCCTGCCGGATCCGGCGCTCGGGCGCATCGTCGGGCGTGGGGTCGGGGTTCGTCGCCACGGAGGACCACCTTTCGGGGCCGATGAGGAACACGGGTGGGTCGTGGGCCAAGACTACGTGGCGTCACCGTCCGCGTCAGCGGGGAACCGGTCCCCCGATCGCGCCGGGTCCGGCCTCTCCGACGGTTCCGGGTTGCCCCGCGCCGACGCCGCGTTGGTACCGTCACCCCGACGAGGTCGCCGCGACCTCGACGCCACGAGGTGACGGGCGTCCGCCGGTGACGTCCTCCGGTGAACCGGGTCAGGGCCGAGAGGCAGCAGCCCTAAGCCGTTCTCGGGCGGGTGCCGATCACGGGCGTCCGTCACCCCGGGGCGTCGGGGCGCCGCGGCCTCGTCGTCGTCCGCGGCCGTCACGACGCCCACCGCGTCCGGGGCGCGGTCGGTCGTGTGACGCCCCCGCCGGGGGCGTACGGTGCGAGCGTCTCGGAGGGCACCGCGTGGCGTACGTCTCCCTGTACCGCAGGTACCGACCCCGCACGTTCGACGACGTCGTCGGTCAGGAACACGTCACCCGCACGCTCGAGAACGCGATCCGTGACGACCGACTCTCCCACGCCTACCTGTTCACGGGCCCGCGTGGCACCGGGAAGACCTCGACGGCACGGATCCTGGCGAAGGCGATCAACTGCGCCTCCGGGCCCACCCCACGACCGTGCGACGACTGTGAGCACTGCGACGCGATCACCGACGGCACCTCGGTCGACGTCATCGAGCTCGACATGGCCTCCCACGGCGGGGTCGACGACGCCCGTGAGCTGAGGGACCGGGCCCTGTTCGCCCCGGCACGGGCCCGGCGGAAGGTCTACGTCCTCGACGAGGTCCACATGGCCTCCACGGCGGCGTTCAACGCGTTGCTGAAGCTGATCGAGGAGCCCCCGGACCACGTCCTGTTCGTGATGGCCACCACCGATCCGCAGAAGGTCATCCCGACGATCCTGTCGCGGGTGCAGCGACTGGACCTGCACCGCGTCGGTGCCGCGGCGCTCGCCGACCACGTCCGCACGGTGTGCGCGGCCGAGGGCTACGTCATCGACGACGACGCCGTCGCCGCGGTGGTCCGCGGTGGCGAAGGGTCGGTCCGCGACACCCTGTCGGTCCTCGAGCAGGTCCTCGCGTTCGCGGGGCGGGAGGTCCACGCCGAGGCGGTGGCGCAGGCGCTGGGCACGACCCCGGCCCAGCAGGTCCTGCACGCCGTCGAGCTCCTCTCCCGAGAGGACGTCGCCGGGCTCCTCGAGCTCGTCCACGACCTGCTCGAGTCCGGCCACGACCTGCGACGGTTCACCCTCGACCTCGTGGGCCACCTCCGCGACCTCCTCGTCCTGCAGGTCGCCGGGACCGATTCGGACCTCGTCGACGCCACCGACCAGTGGCGGGCACGCCTCGCCGAACAGACCCATCTCCTCGACCGGGTCAGTGTCCTCCGTGCCGTGGACGTGTTGGCCGCCACCCTCGCCGAGCAGCGGCAGGGGCCTCCGCGGCTCCCCCTCGAACTGGCCCTGGCGACCCTGGCCACGCCGGCCGCCGCCAGCGACCCCGACGCCCTCGCCGACCGCCTCGCCCGCCTGGAGCGGCGCGTCGACGCCGCACCGTCCGCCGGAACCGGTGGAATGGGCGACCGATCCCCGGCACCCGAGGGCACCCGGGAGAGCGCTCGAGGGACGCAGGGCGCACCTGCCGCGTCTGCCCGACCCGCCGACCCGGCACCCGTCCCGCCGGAGCCGACGGACGAGCCGGCACCCGTCCCGCCGGAGCCGACGGACGAGACGACGACCGCCGACGAGCCAACCGCGGCGACTCCCCCACGCGCGGACGAGTCGGCCGCCGATGCACCGCCTGCCGACGCGGCGGGAGCCGAGGACCCCGCCACCACGACACCGCCGGATGTGCGGGGGGAGGCCGCGGATGCGACGCGCCCGACGGACGGCGGGGACGACGTCCTGGCCCTGGTGGCGGAGCGTTGGGACGGCGTGCTGGAGATCCTCAAGGAACAGTCGCGGCGGCACCACGCGATCTTCGAGCCGGCGGTCCCCGTCGCCGCGGGAGGAGGGATCCTCACGCTGCGCTTCGGGCGGCGGTACGCGGCGTTCCATGCGGTGCAGGCGCGTACCGGTGAGCTCACCGCGGCGGTCACCGCGGCGCTGGAGCGTGCCTGCGGGGTGCGGCTGAAGATCGACGTCAAGGTCGAGGGAGAGGACACCCGGCGCCGACCGACGCCGCCGTCGCTCACCCCGGCCGATGCCCGCACCCCCGTCGAGGACGGCGCCCCGGTCGAGGACGGCGCCCCGGTCGAGGACGGCGCCCC
>SLDB01000025.1 GCA_007125475.1 Nitriliruptoraceae bacterium
CGGCCAGCCGCCGTCGGCGACCCGGTCGATCTCGGCTCGGATGGTGAGCATCGCCTCGCAGAAGCGGTCGAGCTCCGCCTTCGACTCCGACTCGGTCGGCTCGATCATCAGGGTGCCGGCGACGGGGAATGACATCGTCGGGGCGTGGAACCCGAAGTCGATGAGGCGTTTCGCGACGTCGGTGTTGGTGATCCCGCTGGCGCCCTTGATCCCGCGGACGTCGACGATCGCCTCGTGGGCCACCAGCCCCGACGCCCCGGCGTACAGCACGGGGTAACCCTCAGCTAGACGGTGAGCCACGTAGTTGGCAGCCAGGATCGCGTCCTCGGTCGCCGCCCGCATCCCGGTGGCCCCCATCAAGGCGACGTAGGCCCAGCTGATCTGCAGGATCCCGGCCGAGCCCCACGGCGCGCCGGCGATCGGGCCGGTGCGTGCCTCGGGGGCGAGCTGGCCGGCGTCGGGGTGCCAGGACGCCGGCTGCAATGGGTGCGAGGGCAGGTAGGCAGCCAGGTGCTCGCGGCACGCGACCGGCCCCACCCCCGGTCCCCCGCCGCCGTGCGGGATGCAGAACGTCTTGTGGAGGTTGAGGTGGCTGACGTCGGCGCCGAACCACCCGGGACGGGCCACCCCCATCAGGGCGTTGAGGTTCGCGCCGTCGAGGTAGACCTGCCCGCCGTGGTCGTGCACCAGGGCGCAGATCTCGGCGATCGCCTCCTCGTATACCCCGTGGGTCGAGGGATAGGTCACCATCAGCGCCGCGAGGTCGTCGGCGTGCTCGGTCACGATCGACTTGAGGTGGTCGACGTCGACGTTGCCGTCCTCGTCGCAGCGCACCACCTGCACCCGCATCCCGGCCATCACCGCCGAGGCGGCGTTGGTGCCGTGCGCCGAGGAGGGGATCACGCACACGTCGCGGTGGGTCTGGCCGTTGGCGCGGTGGTAGCCGCGGATCGCCAGCAGCCCGGCGAGCTCGCCCTGCGCCCCGGAGTTGGGCTGCAGGCTCACCGCGTCGTAGCCGGTGATCTCGGCGAGCCAGTCTTCCAGGTCGGCGACGATCCGATGGGTTCCGGCCAGCCGCTCGGCCGGGGCGAACGGGTGCAGATCGGCGAACTCGTGCCAGGTCACCGCCTCCATCTCGGCGGCGGCGTTGAGCTTCATCGTGCACGAGCCCAGCGGGATCATCGAGCGGTCCAGGGCGATGTCGCGCTGCTTGAGCTCGCGCAGCCACCGCAGCAGTTCGGTCTCCGAGCGGTAGGCGTGGAACCGCCGGTCGGTGAGGTAGTCGCTGGTGCGCCGCTGCCCCGCCGGGATGCCGGGGGTGTGCTCGGCGGCGAGGCGGTGCGCGTCGGCGGCGATGTCGTCGGCGTTCGCCGGCGCCCCCAGCGCGGTGAGCAGTGCGGCGACGTCGGCGGTGGTGGTGGTCTCGTCAAAGGCGATGCGCAGGTGATCCTCCCCACCGGGCTCGATCGAGCCGTCAGCACCGGGACGCACCCCCAGGTCGTAGCCGGCCTCGGCGGCGGCGGCCTTCAGCGACTGGGCGCGGCCGGGGACGTGGAGGGTGACGGTGTCGAACCAGGCCTCACCAAGGACGTCGAAGCCGGCGGCGGCGAGGCGTTGGCGCACCACGCTGGCCAGCAGGTGGGTGCGGCGGGCGATCCGGGCCAGCCCGTCGGGGCCGTGGTGGACGGCGTACATCGCCGCGATCACCGCCAGCAGCACCTGGGCGGTGCAGATGTTGGAGGTCGCCTTCTCCCGGCGGATGTGCTGCTCGCGGGTCTGCAACGCCAGGCGGTAGGCCTCACGCCCCCGGGCGTCGACGCTCACCCCCACCAGCCGGCCCGGCAGCTGCCGGGCGTACTCCTGACGGGTGGCCAGGAACGCGGCGTGCGGCCCGCCGGCGAGCATCGGCACCCCGAACCGCTGTGCGGAACCGACCACGCAGTCGGCTCCCGCCTCCCCCGGTGGGGTGACCAGCGTGCACGCCAGCAGGTCGGTGGCGACGGTGACCAGTACTCCGGCGTCGTGCAGGGAACCGATCACCGCCGCGTCGTCGTGGAGCACCCCGTCGGTGTCGGGTGACTGCAGCACCGCGGCGACGACGCGGTCGAGGTCGACCGGGGTGCCGTCGGCGTGGCGTGGGCCACCGGCGGCACGCACGTCGGCGACGAGGACCTCGGCGCCCAGCGAGGCCGCACGGGTGGCGATCACCGCGATCGTCTGCGGGTGACAGGCTGCGTCGACCAGCAGCAGTTCGTCGTCGGCCACCCGTTTGCGCGACACCCGCCGGCACAGCTGGGCGGCCTCGGCGGCGGCGGTGGCCTCGTCGAGCAGCGAGGCGCCGGCCAGTGGCAGCCCGGTGAGGTCGGCGACCATCGTCTGGAACACCAGCAGGGCCTCGAGGCGGCCCTGGCTGATCTCCGGCTGGTAGGGGGTGTAGGCGGTGTACCAGCCGGGGTCCTCCAGGACGTTGCGCCGGATCACCGCCGGGGTGACGGTGCCGTGGTAGCCGAGCCCGATGTAGGCGGTGCGCGGGTCGTTGTCGGCGGCGATCGCTCGCAGCCGCGCCAGCACCTCGTGCTCGGGGGCGGCCTCGGGCAGCTCCAACGACGATTCGTCACGGATCGTGGACGGCACCGCGGCGTCGAGGAGCGCCGCGACGTCGTCGAAGCCCAGCGCGGCGAGCATCGCGGCGCGATCGGCGTCGTCGGCGCCCAGATGGCGGCGGTGGAACGACGCACGGTCCTCGAGCTGGGAGAACGTCTCCGACACGACGGCCCTTTCGACGACGCGGATCCGTGCAGTCAACCAGGCCGCGGGCTCGCTACGGTCGCGGCAGCCTCACGCCGTGCCGGGCCCGCGCGCCCCCGCCGAGGAGAGCCCAGATGCTGCTCGGAGCCCACGTCCCCTCGGCCGACCCGATCGCGGCCGCGGCCGCCCGCGGCGCTGACGTCGTGCAGATCTTCCTGTCGGCCCCGAAGGCGTGGAAGCCGCCGATCACCCGCAAGGACGCCGAGGTGCTGCGCGCCTCGCCGCTGCCGATCTACGTGCACACCCCGTTCATCCTCAACATCGCCACGACGAACCCGAAGGTCCGCCACCCCTCGCGCAAGGCGTTGCAGGAGTGCTGCACGGCGGCGGCCACGATCGGAGCCCGGGGGGTGATCGTGCACGGCGGTCACGTCCCCGGCGACGACGAGGCCGCCGAGGGCCTGGCGAACTGGCGCAAGGCGCTGGACGGCCTCGAGACCGAGGTGCCGGTGCTGATCGAGAACACCGCCGGGGGCAACAACGCGATGGCGCGGTCGATCGAGCAGATCGAGCGGCTGTGGGAGGCGCTCGACGTGGTCGACACCCCGCTGGGGTTCTGCCTGGACACCTGCCACCTGCACGCCGCCGGTGAGGAGCTCATCGACGGGACCAAGCGGCTGCTCGACATCGTCGGCGTCATCGACCTGGTGCACCTCAACGACTCCAAGGACGCGTTCGGCAGCCGCCGCGACCGCCACCAGACGCTGGGCGTCGGCGAGGTCGCCGACGACGAGCTCGTCGAGGTCGTGCGGATCGCCGACGCCGACACCGTCGTCGAGACGCCGGGCGAGGCGGCCGAGCACGCCGCCGACATCACCTGGATCCGTGAGCGGCTGGGCGTCACGTAACGCCGACAGGCGCGTAGATACAAGGACCGGCAGACCCGACGGCGACAGCCGGGAGGATGGTCTCCGAGTTGCCTCCCTGCTCATGGGTGGCCGACCCCGGTCGCGACCGGAGGTGAATCACCCCGCATGAGCTTCAGGGCGGCAGTCGGCGGACGTGGATCCCAGCGAGCACCAAGTCGGACAACGTGTGGACCACGCGCACCACGATCGTCACCGAGGTCGCTCCGGCAGCACCGGCGACGGGGATGAGCGCGAGGTACAGCACGACCTCGCGCGGCCCGAGGCCGGCGGGTGCCGGGACCACCAGGACCCCTACGGCCCAGGCGAGCGCGAACCCTCCTGTCGCGATCACGAACAACGTGCCGGCCCCGGTGTCGGGAGACAGCGGACGTACCAGCACGAATACGGCGGCCCCATACGCGAACCACGTCACAGCCAGCCACCCGACGGGCTCAGCAACGTCGCGGCTCCGCAGCGGGACCGGCAGCCCCCCACCACGGAGCAGCCGGAGCCCGAGATCGATGACGCGGCTCAGCACGGACGGGATGAGCACCAGGAGGAGCGGCAGCGCCAGGACAAAGCTCCACCAGTAGGAGCCCAGCAGGTCGAGCGCAACCCACGGCAACAACAGGGCCGCGACCAGCAGCGCCGTGAGCACGTGGAAGACGAGGAAGAGCACCGCACCCATACCCATGCGAGACCGTGACAACCCGAGCCGCTTGGCGACGTCGACCTGAGCGAGCACCGTCCACAGCCCTCCAGGCAGGTACTTGCCCAGTTGGGTCACGAAAAAGGCCTGTCGGACCTGACGCCACGGGAGCGCACCGACCGTCGAGGCCACGCAGGCCCGCCAGGTCGCGGCACTGCCGTAGAGACCGACGACGACCAGCACGAATGCCACGACGCCCTGCAACCAGCCGATCTGCTGTACAGCTTCCGCGAACCCCGTCAGGTCACGGGCGATCGCGTAGACCCC
>SLDB01000077.1 GCA_007125475.1 Nitriliruptoraceae bacterium
GATCGGCGACGCTGACTACCTCGTCGTCCTGGACTTCTACGCGAAACGAAACGCCCAGGCACGCGCCCTACTGGACGCGTACCCGGAGCGTTTCACCGAGGTGATGTCAGACGAAGCTGTGACTGTTTATCGGGTCGACTAAGACGTCGAACCTAGTCGGCAACTGTTGAAGCATTGCTGTCCAGCTCCACAAAGTTGTCTTGGCTTTCATCGTATATGTATTCACTAATCCGGACGACCACAACTGACCCTTCACTAATTGTCCCGGACTCCAGTATTACCCGCGGTTCAACGCTAACTTCATCGCATGCGAAGCCTTCGACCAGATCCGTTCGGTCAACCCCGTCAACATACACTTCGACATCGCCATGTCCGAGTGAATTGCAAAGGATTGGCTCCGAAAACAGCATGTCAACTCCATGGACGCTTGAGGTTGAATCACTGCTGATTGAAACCAGCTCTGGAGCTTTTCCATCGTTGACTACCACATAGTCATGCGCATCCATGGCTCCTAGTGATGCACTACTGACTGCGTCATTTGTGCCGGTCGCCTCGTAAGAGATGCTCCCGAAGTCCCCGTTCTCGATGCCAAGTTCGTTGAACTCCAGGTAGCAGTTGTCTGACGGGGCATCGACCTGCGTGACTGATGACGGAGCTCCCTCGGATTGTTCTGGGGGATCTTCAATGACGCTCAAGTTCCTGAAGTCCCACGCATCCCGCGCAGCCTGCGTATCCGGACACGTCACATCGTGACTGAAGGTCACCACCAAGCGGTCCTCGTCCGGATCGGTGACGACCGAGGAGATCGTGAGCTCCTCCGGGACGTCGACGTCCAACGTGACCGTCCACGGCGACGACACGTCGCCGTTGGCGTTCGTCGCTCGAACCGTCACTTCGACGTCTCCGTCGACCAGCCCGTCGACAGGGAAGGCGAAGGCCTCCGTCGACGAGTCGAACGACCCGCTGACCGCATCGGCCGACTCCCACACCCCGTCACCGACCCGCACCTCGACGTCGGAGACGGCACTGCCGACGGAGGTGACCACCCCAGCCACGTCCACCGACTCCGTGTCCACCGCGACGGTGTCACCGTCGGCGACGGGTTCGTCCTCGACGGTCACCGAGGACACAACGACATCACCGCTCGAGCCACCCGCAGTGGCGAAGGTGAAGTCGACCGCCTGTGCGAGGTTCGCAACCCCGGCGTCATCTTCAACGAAGCCACTCGATGCCTGCAGCCGATACTCCCCATCCGGCTCCAACGAGTCCGTCAGGCCGACACCGACAGCATCGCCGGCCACCACGGCAGCATCCTCACCGGTCGCGACCGTCGATCCGTCGCCGTTGAACACCTGCACGTCGTCGCCGTCGCCGACGATGTCGACGGCGCGGTCCCAGAGCACCACCACCCGGTCGTCGGCCAGGCCGTCCCGGGTGACGAGGAGGAGCTCCGGCGCATCGGGCGGCAACGCACCGGCGTCCCAGGCATCGCGCTCGGCGAGGTAGCCGGCGGCGTGCACGAGGAACGTCGCCATCTGACCGCGGCTGACCTCGGAGGCCGGGTCGAATCGGCCCTCGCCGACCCCGGCCACCACCCCGGCGGCGGCGAGGCGCTCGATGCTGGCGGTGTGCACCCCGCCGGCGGCGACGTCCGTGAACGACACGTCCGGCTCCTCCGGGAGTTCGGCGCCGAGCACCGTGAGCGCGTTCACCACGAACGAGGCCATCTGCTCGCGGGTGACGTGACCTGACGGGTCGAACGTCGTGGGCGTGGCTCCGGCGGTGATCCCCAACTCCGCGGCGACCGCGATGTTCGTCGCGTGTACCGAACCGGCGATGTCGGTGAACGCCGAGGCCGAGACGACGTCGTCCTGACCAGCCTGCAGCTCGGCGTCAGCAATCACGTCGAGGTGATCGGCCCCGACGGCGACGTCGGCGAAGTTCACCAGGAACGAGGCCATCTGCCCGCGGCGCACCGATCCGGACGGGTCGTAGTTCCCACCTCCGACACCGACGGTGACGTCGTAGGCGGCGAGACAGTCGATGTTGTCGGCGTGAACCCCGCCGACGTCGCGGAACAGCCCGCTCGGTGCGTGCTCGCACAGTTCGGCGGTGGCCGCGGCCACATCGCCTGCGGAGGCGACGACCGCCACCGGGTCGACGGCCGACGCCGCCTGGATCGCCTCCGTGTCGATGGATGCGGGGGTCAGGGTCACGGCGACGGCGGCCGCGGTGCAGCCGGCGAGGCGTCGCCAGAGTCGGGTCACGGATCGCACGCGGCGGTCTCCAGGCTCGGGGGCAGGGAACGGGTTCGGCGTCGCGGAAGGGCCACGAAGGCCCGGCCCACCCGGGCGCACGTCAGGCGTCCTACGACGCGGGCAGACCCTTCGACCGGGACACGACGACCGCCGGGCGGTTCCCCGAACCGGTCCGATGCGCCCACCGCGCAGCCCGTGCGAGGACTCCTCTACGACCCCGAGTACGACCCCGAGTACGACCCCGAGCCGCCCGCAACGGGGGGCAGGCGGGCGACACATCAGCGCCCGCACCGAGGAGCGCGATGACGCCTCGCCTGCCGCAGGCCCGCCGAGCACGGTGCGGTGGCGCGCCAACCGGCGGGCGGGCACCAACGTGGACCTCCGCGGTACCGTCGATGCCTCGACTCGAGCACCGGCGGACACGTTGGAGAGCGGGTGATCTCCCGCGTCAGGACCATCACCCACGCAGGCCGCGACCGACTGGCGCGGGCCATGAGCGCCGAGCGCTTCCGCCAGTGGGAGGAACGGGGCGGCCCCGGATCGGTGGTGCGCTGGATCACGTCGAACCGTGGCGTGGTCAGCGTCGTCGTCTGCCTGGTGATGGCGGGCGCGATGGCCGTCACGTTCCGGGCGCTGCCGTTCGCGGTCGTGCTCGGGATCCTGCTGATCGGCGCCGGGGTGTACGCCTGGCTCTCGGTCGAACACCGGGTGCAGCACGACTGGTTCTCCCAACAGGGGGGTTCTTCCCCCCACGGAGACGCCGACCAAACGTGACCCCACGGCGCAACCCGACAGCGCAACCCAACGGGGCAACCTGAGGGCGCAACCCGACGGCGCAACCCAACGGGGCAACCTGAGGGCGCAACCCGACGGCACAACCCCACGGCGTGACCCGGGTGCCGGCCGCCTCGGGCCCGACCGGCTGAGGCCGGGACGTCGAGCCCCACGGTCGGCGAGGCGTGCTGAGCCGTCTCACGGCACCGATACCGTCGTCGCCCGGCACACCCGCCGGAACACGGCGGGGATGCCGGGCACGCAGACGATCCGAGGACGCGCGATGCGAGGCAGGTGGCAACGACGGGTCGTGGTGATCGCTGTCGCAGCGACGGCACTGCTCGGCTGCGACACCGACGGCGAGGACGGTGACGCCGACGACGCCACCGTCACGGACACCGACGCCGATACCGACACCGACGACGCCGCCGGTGGCGAACCCGACGCGGACACGGACACCGACACCGCCACCGACGACACCGCGGCGGAGGCTTCCGCGGACGTGGAGGACGGCCTCTACCGGGGCAACGGGGTGGTGCTGCCGGTCCCGGACGGCTGGTCGATGGACACCGACGCACTGGCCAGCGGTGTCGCCGTCGCGGTGTCACCGGACGGTGCGCACCAGATGAGTGCCGTCGCCGCTGACGCCGACGAGATCGCGGAGACCGGCCAGACCACCGACGTTGACCTCCTCCTGGACCGGGTTCGCTCGCAGCTGAACCACGACGCCGAGGTCGACGAAGAGGTGACGTTGGTCGGGGCCGAGCGGGCGCACCGGTTGACGTTCCTCGATTTCCCGCCACCCCAGGACGGCATGCCCAACAGCAGCGCGACGATGATGATCGCCGAGTCGGGTGACGGTCTCCTCGGCGAGTTCACCTACAGCGCTGCCAGCGACGCCTACGACGCCGACTACGAGTCCGCGTTCGTCGACGAGGTCGGCTTCGACCCGGGGTCCCGTCCCGGGTAACCGCCACCGGGCGCGGGGGTGCTGTGCGCTACGCCCCGGCGACCCGGTCGACGGCGTCGTCGAGGTCGGTTATCGAGCCGTCGTCACCCTCGCCGCCGGCACCCTCACCGCCGGCACCCTCGTCGGCACCTACGCCGCCGGCGCCCTCGTCGGCATCTTCGCCGGTGTCGGTGTCCGGATCCTGCCCGGGTGGGCCTTCACCGTCGGGACCCCGGTCGTCGGGCGGACCATTGTCGGGCTCCTCGTCCTCCGCAGGGGCCTCGTCGACCGGATCCTCCTCGTCGACCGGAGCCTCCTCTTCGGCCGGAGCCTCCTCGGCTGGCTCCTCTTCTTCGACCGGATCCTCCTCCACCGGGGCCTGGTCGCCGTTGTCCGCTTCGTCGCCCGGCACGCCGGTGTCGCCGCCGAGCCAGGCGAACAGCAGCGCCAGTCCGACGACGGCGGCGAGAATCGCCGCGAGAAGGACCCGCCGCCGGTCGCGGCCCGCCCCGGCCGCAGCAGCGTTCCCCGGACCTCGGACCGACGTGGCCCTCTGGGAACCGGCGGCGGTCGCCGTGGTCGCCGAAGGTGACGACCCGCCCCGCTCACCTGGCGCACCCATCCGGGTGGTGGGCTGCGA
>SLDB01000338.1 GCA_007125475.1 Nitriliruptoraceae bacterium
GACGAACACGGCGGCGAGGTGGTGCACGTCCACTCCCGTCGTGGGGATCCGGGCCGGGTTGCGGGTGCGAGGCTAACCCGAACGCGGTCGGCGGTGGCCAGCCCCGGGGATCGTCCGGGTACGCGGGTGTGGCCGGATGTAACGAGGCTGTAACGCGGGCGCAAGCGACCTGGCACACGGTCCTCGTAGCGTCCGTCACGCAGGATCGGTCGTCAGGGACCGCGAGGTCCCCGGCGGCCCGGCGGGGCGCCCCACCGAGCCCAACCGCGGTGCGACGTACTGCGGTGGCGCCAGGCGTCCCTGGCAGGGTCTCGTCGGACCGTGTCGGTGAGGGCTCCCCGCCACTGCACACACCATCAAGCCGGCGCGTAGGGTGCGACGACCACCGTGCGAGCGCCGCAACCCCACAGCGACGCCACAGTCAAGGAGCGGGAAGTTGGGTAGCTCACCGAAGACCGCGCAGGACGTCCTCACCCTCATCGAGAATGAGGGCTACGAGTTCGTCGACCTGCGCTTCATCGACCTTCCGGGGGTGGCGCAGCACACCACGTTCCCGGTCTCGAACATCAACGAGGACACGTTCGCCAACGGGTTGTATTTCGACGGCTCGTCGGTCCGGGGGTTCCAGGGGATCCAGGAATCCGACATGCTCCTCATCCCCGACCCGGAGACCGCCGTCGAGGACCGGTTCCGCGACCGCAAGACCCTGATGATGTACTGCCACATCCACGACCCGATCACCGGCGAGTCCTACTCACGCGACCCGCGCAACATCGCGCGGAAGGCCGAGGCCTACGTCGCCTCGACCGGGATCGCCGACACCGTGTTCATGGGTCCGGAGGCCGAGTTCTTCATCTTCGACTCGGTGCGCTTCGACTCGGGGGGCAACGCCTCGTTCTACGAGGTGGACTCCATCGAGGGCTCATGGAACACCGGCCGGCACGAGGAGGGCGGCAACCTCGGATACAAGCCCCGGACCAAAGGGGGCTACTTCCCGGTCCCGCCGATGGACCACTACACCGACCTGCGCTCCGAGATGGTGCACAACCTCGAGGCGTTCGGGATCGACACGCAGCTGCACCACCACGAGGTCGGCTCCGGGGGTCAGAGCGAGATCGGGGTGGAGTTCGACACCCTCGCGCGGATCGCCGACAAGCTGATGACGTTCAAGTACGTCGTGAAGAACACCGGCCGCGCGGCCGGCAAGACCGTGACGTTCATGCCCAAGCCGATCTACGGCGACAACGGCTCGGGGATGCACACCCACCAGTCGCTGTGGAAGGACGGCCAGCCGCTGTTCTTCGACGAGGCCGGGTACGGTCAGCTCTCCGACACCGCGCGTTGGTACATCGGTGGCCTCCTCGCCCACGCCTCCTCGGTGCTGGCGTTCACCAACCCGACGACGAACTCCTACCGTCGGCTGGTCCCCGGTTACGAGGCACCGGTGAACCTCGTCTACTCGGCGCGGAACCGCTCGGCCGCGGTGCGGATCCCGATCTCGGGGGACAACCCGAAGGCGAAGCGGATCGAGTTCCGCGTCCCGGACCCGTCGTCGAACCCGTACCTGGCGTTCGCGGCGATGATGATGGCCGGCCTCGACGGGGTGCGGAACAAGATCGAGCCGCCGGACCCGGTCGACAAGGACATCTACGACCTCCCGCCCGAGGAGCTCACCAACCTTCCCTCGGTGCCCCGCTCCCTCGAGGAGGCGTTGCACGGCCTGCAGGAGGACCACGAGTTCCTCCTCGAAGGCGGGGTGTTCACCGAGGACCTCATCGAGACGTGGATCGAGTACAAGATGGAGGAGGAGGTCTCCGCGGTGGCGCTGCGGCCACACCCCCACGAGTTCGAGATGTACTACGACATCTGATCACGGCATCGGGGCACGGGGCGCCGACCGGTTCTCTCCGGTGGGCGCCCCGTCGCCGCTGATCCCCGTCGTGGCCGGCGAGGTCCGTGCCGTGTGCCACCCGTTGTGACGTCGCGGGCGTGGGCACCAGCCGGTGCAGCGATCGGAGCCCTACGCCGGGCGGTCGGCCTCCCCTTCGGCCTCGGCCTCGATCGTGGTCACCGGGATCTCGCACACACGCCGGATCCGGCTGGGGACGTCCATCCTCACCCACCGGGAGATCCCCGCGGGCAGCGTAGAGACGATGATCTCGTCGAACGCCGCCTGCCGATCGACGACGACCCGGGTGGCCTCGACCGGGTCGTCGTCGACCCCGACCTCGCCGTCGGCGACCCCGCCGGCGGCGCGGATCTTCTCCAACATGCGTTCGAGGCGGTGCCTGGCGCGGCGGTCGGCCTCTTCGTGTTCGGTGGCGTGCTGCCGCGAGATCGCTTCCCACGTGGCTGCGCTCACGTTCGGCGCCAGGGCGTGCTCGTCCAGGGCGAACCCCCGGGTCCACGTCGCGGCCTCGTGCCGGACCTTCGTGATCGGCGTGACGACGTAGAACGAACTCCCCGGCGACCGGAGGCGTTCACGGACCTCGGCGTCGAGCGAGGATCCTCCGAGCGTCTGGTTCGCCACGACGAGGTAACGGCTCATGGTCACGCCTTCCCGGTGCCGGTCGGGTGCGCTGGTACCCGCTGAGTTCGTATCCGTCGGGGCGCCCCGGTGCCCTTCGATCCTCCGACTCCGGCGGCGCCGGCGCAAGGGCCGGCGGCACGGTGGTCCGCAGGCCACGGCCACCGCAGAAGCGGGCGGCAGCGGACGAGCGCGGCCGGCGACACCGACCGAAGCCGCCAACCGTGCGGTGACCTCCGCCCCCCTTGGGCATCATACGGGCATCATACCCAGTAGTATGCCGCCTCTCCGAGTGGGGTCGTAGCCCACGCGGGGAACCGATACCCGGGAGAGGACAGGGGAGATCATGGGGAGATCACGCCGAGACCGCTTCATCCGTGGCCACAGCCTCACCGCGGCGTTCCTGGCGTCCGCGCTGGTACTCGCGGCGTGTGGCGCCGCCGACGACGTCGCCGAGAGCCCGGACGGCACCATCGACGACACCGGTGACGACACCGGTGACGACCCTGGGGCGGACGTCGGCGACACCGACGACGACGCCGCCGACAACGGTGAGCGTCACGTGGTGCGTTACGGCGCGTTCGCCGCCGACTCCGGCCCCCTGGATCCGCACTTCGCCTCCGCCGGGCAGGACCGGTTCATCGCCGGTCGCATCTTCAACGGCCTGGTTCGGATGCACCCGGAGGACTTCCGTGAGTTCCAGCCCGACCTCGCCGTCGAGCTCCCCGAGGGAGAGATCCACGACGACGGGACCCAAACGTGGGAGTTCGAGATCCGTGAGGGCGTGATGTGCCACGAGGGTCCGGAGACGGAGGCCTACGAGCTCACCGCCCACGACATCGAGTACTCGCTGCGCAAGGCGATGGACCCCGAGCGCTCCGGCTTCGCCGGGAACTACGGCGTGTTCGAGTCGGTCGAGGCCGACGGCGAGCGCCACCTCACCATCACCCTGAACGAGACGCGGTCCCCGGCGCTGTTCTTCCCGATGATCGCCGACTTCGCCGGCGGCTACGTCGTGTGCGCCGAGGCGGTCGAGGCGATGGGCGACGAGGAGTTCGACAACCACCCGATCGGGACGGGGCCGTTCACGTTCTCCGAGTACGTCCCCGGTGAACGCGTCGAGCTGATGGCCAACGACGACTACTGGCGGGGCGCCCCGCAGGTCGCCGGGATCGACGTCCGGTTCATGCCCGACGAGTCCAGCCGGGAGCTCGCGCTGGCCAACCGCGACCTCGACGTCATCCTCGCGCCCCGCGACATGAACTGGATCGACCGCATCGACGGCACCGACGGTCTGCACGCCGCCTACACGCCGTTCGGGGGATCCGGGTTCTTCGCGTTCAACACCGAGCACGAGATCCTCGGCGACGAACGGGTGCGCGAGGCGATCATCCTCGCCATCGACGAGGGGGCCCACATCGCCCGGGGTGGCGAGGGGATCATGCAGCGCGGCTGGTCACCGGGTGTCCCCGCGATGGGCGACGGCGGCCTCACCGAAGAGGACGCCGCCGAACGGGGTGTCGATTACGGCTACGACCCCGACCGGGCCCGCGAGCTGCTGGCCGAGGCCGGGTACGAGGACGGCTTCGAGCTCGACCTCACCGCCTCGGAGACGGTCGAGTACCAGGCCAACTACGAGATCCTGCAGGCCGAGCTCGCCGACGTCGGGATCGAGATCAACCTCGACATCTCCGACCATTCGACGATGCACTCGGTGATCCGGGAGGGGGCGAACCCGATCGTGTACTACTTCGCACCCCGGCCGTCACACGCCGACCTGCTCTTCGAGTTCTTCCACTCCGACTCGCAGATCATCGACGGCGTGAACCCCATCACGAACTTCACCTGGTGGGGTGGTGCCGACGACCTCATCGAGGAGGCCGAGCGCGAGCCGGACGCCGAACGTCAGGCCGAGCTGTGGAAGGACGCCTACACCGCGATCGCCGAGGACAAGGTCGCCCACCTCGTGTACTACGCCGGCCAGGCCGTGGCGTGGCACGACGGCTTCGACTGGGGCCGTGAACTCGGCGCCGAGCTCGAGAGCTCGCACGCA
>SLDB01000075.1 GCA_007125475.1 Nitriliruptoraceae bacterium
GGGTGAGCAGCGTGCGCAACTGGCGGGTCAGCAGGGCCCGGTGCAACGAACCACCGGCGTCCACCAGCCGTCCGGCCTGATCGAGGGCCCCACGGCGGCTCTTCGGGTTGCGCTGGCGCAGCAGCGGGGTGATGAGCTGCTCGACCACCGCCGCCTCCCGGTCGGCGAACTGGCGGTACATCCGCAGGTGGCGGACCTCCAGGCCGTCTCGCAGCAACGTCGCCGCCGCCTCGGCGACGGCGAGGTCGGCCTCGTCGTACTCCGGATCCCCGATCAGGCCGTGGTCACGGAGCTCGGCGACCTCGCGGTCCGTCAACCCGGAGCGGGAGGCGAGCTCGGTGACGGTGAGGCCGGTCGGGGCCGCGCCCGCGCCACCCGCCTCTTCGCCGGGGTCGAGGTCGAGGCGGGGCTGGCCGTCGGTGGACGACGCCGAGCCGTCCAAAGCCGACGGCGTCGACGCCGCGGCGTCGTCGAGGTAGCTGCCGCCACGGGCGTCGATCTCGTCGAGCTCCTCACCGATCACCTTCAACGGCAGGTAGCGGTCCCGCTGGGCGCGCAGGATGTAGCGCAGCCGCTCGACGTCGGCCTCGGTGAACTTGCGGTACCCGGACTCGGTGCGGTCCGGCGAGATCAGCCCCTCGGACTCCAGGAACCGGATCTTGGAGATCGTGATGTCGTCGAACTCGTCCTTGAGACGGTTCAGCACCTCACCGATGGTGAACGGGCTCACTCGGACTCACCGGTGTGGTCGTGCTCCTCCTCCTCGCCGTCACCGACGAACAGGAGCTTGAAGCGGCCGATCTGCAGTTCGTCACCGGACTCGAGGTTGCCGACGTCGACCCGTTCCCCGTTGACGTAGGAGCCGTTGAGGCTCCCCTGGTCCTCGACGGTGACCACCCCGCCCTCGAGACGGAGTCGGGCGTGACGCCGGGAGACCGTGACGTCGTCGAGGAAGATGTCGGAGTCCGGGTGGCGGCCGATCGTCGTCTCGTCGCGGTCGAGGAGGAAGCGGGAGCCGGCGTTCGGCCCGCGCACCACGACCAGCATCGCCGTGCCCGGGAGCACGATCGGGAGCGATTCGAGCTCGTGCTGCGGATCGAGGGCGCCGACGTCGATCGAGGCGGTCGTGGCGGTCGGCGACCGCGGTGGCGCGGAGTCGCCGGAGGCGAGGTCGGCGGCTGCCGCGGGATCGGCCACCGCCGCGCCGCAGGCCGAACAGAAGTTCGCGTCGTCCGGCAGCGGCTTACCGCACTTGGTGCAGGTCACGCGGGCACCTCCCTCGCACGCGTCGGGTGCGTGCACGGCAGACGCGCCGCGGTCCGCCCCGCGGCGTGTTCTGCGGCGGTCACCGGCGCGACACGCGCTCGCGCGGACCCACGGCCCGAGCGGTGTCGTCCGAGTGGTGGAGCGTAGTCCACCGCCGCACACCGGCGCAGGGCCGTTCGCCCTTCACCCTGAACGTCGGGTCGAGGCTGCGCCACGATCGGACAGGCCGTCGGCGACGAGCCCGTCGACGGCGTCGACCGTGAGGGGGCGGCTGAACAGGTAGCCCTGCCCCCGCCGGCACCCGAGCGCGGCCAGGTGCCGAGCCTGCTCGTCGGTCTCGACGCCCTCGGCGATGAGCTCCAGGGAGAACGCCGATCCCAGCCTCACGATCGCCTCGACCACGTTGTGGTCGAGGGGGTCGTAACCGAGCCCGGCCACGAAGCTGCGATCGATCTTCAGGAAGTCCAGCGGGAGGCGTTTGAGCTGGTTCAGCGAGCTGTACCCGGTGCCGAAGTCGTCCAGGGCGACGGTGACGCCCAGCCGCCGGACCGCCGCCAGGGTGCGCACCGCCCCCTCGACGTCGTCCATCACCGAGTGCTCGGTGATCTCCAACGACAGCAGTCGCCCATCGAGCTCGTGGTCGGCCAGCGCGTCCTGTACCGCCGCGAGGAACCGCGGGTGGCGCAGCTGCACCGGTGAGACGTTCACCCGCACCGGCACCCGGCGGTTCGGGTGGTCGCGGGCCCACCGGGCTGCCTGCCGCGCCGCGCATGACAGCACCCAGCCACCGAGGTCGAGGATCAACCCGGAGTCCTCGGCGACGTCGATGAACTCGGCGGCGGGCAACAGGCCACGCGTGGGGTGGTGCCACCGCAGCAACGCCTCGACGGCGGTGATCCGCCCGGAGGCGAGCTCGACCTCCGGTTGGTAGTACAACTCGAGTTCATCGGCGTCGATCGCCGTCCGCAGCCGCTCCCCCAGCTCGAACCGGCTCTCGGCGCCGTCGGCGAGGAGCTCGTCGAACACCACCGCCTGGTTGCGACCCTGGTCCTTGGCCCGGAACAGCGCCGCGTCAGCGGCGCCAAGCAACCCGGTCGCGTCGGTCCGTCCGCCGGCGGCCAGCGCCACACCGACGCTGATCGTGCGCCGCCACCACCGCCCGGCGACCTCGACCGGGACCGCCGCGTGCCGCACCAGGCGGTCGGCGAGCGCCGTCGCCGCGGCGGTGTCCGCACCGGGATCCAACAGGACGAGGAACTCGTCACCGCCCATCCTCCCGGCGACGTCACCGGGGCGGAGCGTCGCCTGCAGCCGGCCGGCCAGCGCGGCGAGGAACGTGTCGCCGACCTGGTGACCGAGGGCGTCGTTGAGGTCCTTGAACCGGTCGACGTCGAGGAACAGCACGGCGACCGTCCCACCACCGCCGTCCCGGCAGCGTCGTTCGAGCTCGGTGAGGAGCCAACGCCGGTTGCGCAGCCCGGTGAGCGGATCGTCGTATGCCTGCCTCCGCAACTCCTCCTCGGCGCGCACCCTGGCCAGCACCTGCGAGAGCAGCGAGGCGATCGCCTCAAGGGCGTTGATGTCGTCGTCGGACCAGGCGTGGTCGCCGAACGTCACGAACCCCAGGACCCCACTGGTGACGTCCTCGTCGAGGAGCGGGACCATCGCCAGCGACACCCCGTCGACGCCGGAGGCGTCCCGGACCCGCTCGCGGTAGGCATCCGGCGAGGTCGCCGGGCGTTCGACGTAGGGGGCCCGCAGGTCCCGCACCCGGGCGAACACCGGGTCGGCGTCGAAACGCACCACGCCCAGCGGATCCGGTTCGGGGACGTCGGTGCGGCGGGGCCACTCGTCGACGAGGACCGTGACGCCGTTGGCGTGGTCGTTCCGCCGCAGGAACACCGTGTCGGCGCCGAAGACCTCGTGCAACTCACGCAGCACCCCGCTGACGGCGGCGTCGACGCCGTCGCCCTGGACGGGCATCAGGCGCCGGGCCACCGTCGTGACCAGGGCGTCGAGGTGACCACGGCGCGGCCCCACGGCCGCGTCGGGCACGGTGGCGTCGGGCACGGTGGCGTCAACGATGGTGCCCTCACCCCCCGCGGTGCCGGACATGTGGTTCCCGTCGGTCAGCGGCGTGCCGTCACAGCTCGACCCGGCACGGCGGACCTGCCCTCTTCATCGACCCCGCTGGCGCGAACTTGACCCGTTCGTGGGTGCGCGAGCCTGCGACGCGGGCCGTGGCCGGGTCAGCCGCCCAGTTCGGCGCGGTAGCCGTCGGCGTCCAACAGGGCGTCGAGCTCGGTGCGGTCGGCGGGCCGGATCCGCACCATCCACCCCTCCCCGTACGGGTCGGCGTTCACCAGCTCCGGGCGGTCGTCGAGGTCCTCGTTGCGTTCGACGATCTCCCCGGTGACCGGGGCGTAGAGGTCCGAGACCGACTTCGTCGACTCGACCTCGCCGAACGGCTCGTCGGCACGCACCTGGGTCCCCGTCGGCGGGAGGTCGACGTACACGACGTCGCCGAGCTCGTCCTGGGCGAAGGAGGTGATCCCGATGGTGATCACCTCACCGTCGTCCCGGACCCACTCGTGCCGCGCGGTGTAGCGCAGCTGTTGCGGGATGTCGTCGTCTGCCACGAGCGGTGTTCTCCCTTCGGTTCCCTGTCGGTGGGACCCTAGCTCGTCCCACCGTCGGGCGTCCCGCCCCACATCCACCGGGCGTACCCGTACGCGGCGAGGTAGTACGCCGCCGTCGCGGGGACGAACACCACCCAGGCCGCGGCACGCACCACCGGCTGCGGGTCGTCGGCGCCGCCGCCGAGCCAGGCGGCGAGGAGGAACCCGGCGAACGCCGTCATCACCCCGAACGTGGCGGCCTTCCCCGTCCGGCTCGCCGCCGCCGGGGCACTGCCCCGGAGCACCTCGACGGCGGCGGCGGCGAGGACCACGACGTCGCGGACGAGCACCAACGCCACCGCCCACCACGGCGTGATCCCGCCGACGACGAACCCCACCCCGACGACGACGAGGAAGACGCGGTCACTCAACGGGTCCAGGAGGACCCCCAGCCGCGTGACCTGGTCGAGGCGGCGGGCGAGGAACCCGTCGAGCCAGTCGGTGGCGGAGAACACCACAAGCAGCAGGATCGCGCGGCCGAGGCGCCCCGCCACGAGGTCGGCCCACAGCCAGGGCAGGACCGCCAGGCGCGCCAGGGACAACGCGTTGGGGACGGTGACGATGCGGTCCGAGGGCCGCCGGCCCGACCCGCCGGCGCCGCGGTCGAAGACGCGCATCCCGCTCCTCGCAGACC
>SLDB01000120.1 GCA_007125475.1 Nitriliruptoraceae bacterium
ACCTTCGACGTCTCCGTGCTGGAGATCGCCGAGGGCGTGTTCGACGTCAAGTCCACCGCCGGTAACTCCCAGCTCGGCGGTGACGACTGGGACCAGACGCTGGTGCAGTGGATGCTGACCACGTTCAAGAACGAGCAGGGAGTCGACCTCTCCAACGACAAGATGGCTCTGCAGCGCCTCCAGGAGGCGGCAGAGAAGGCCAAGATCGAGCTCTCCTCCTCGCAGGAGACCACGATCAACCTGCCGTTCCTCACCGCGACCGACGCCGGGCCGCTGCACTTCGAGCAGACCCTGTCGCGGGCGAAGTTCAACGAGCTGACCTCCGAGCTGCTCGACAAGCTCAAGGGGCCGTTCCAGCGGGCGTTGAAGGACGCCGGCGGGGACGTCGCCTCGATCGACCACGTCATCCTGGTCGGCGGCTCCACGCGGATCCCGGCGGTGCAGGACCTGGTCAAGGAGCTGCTCGGCGGCAAGGAGCCCCACAAGGGCGTGAACCCCGATGAGGTCGTCGCGATCGGTGCGGCGCTGCAGGCCGGGGTCCTCAAGGGCGACGTCAAGGACGTGCTGATGCTCGACGTCACCCCGCTGTCGCTGGGGATCGAGACCAAGGGCGGGATCACCCACAAGCTCATCGAGCGCAACACCACCATCCCGACGAAGCGCTCGGAGGTGTTCACCACCGCCGACGACAACCAGCCGTCGGTGGAGATCCACGTCCTGCAGGGCGAGCGTGAGCTGGTCAGCGACAACAAGACGCTGGGCAAGTTCATGCTCACCGACCTCCCCCCGGCGCCACGCGGCACCCCGCAGATCGAGGTGACCTTCGACATCGACGCCAACGGGATCGTCCACGTCTCGGCGAAGGACCTGGGCACCGGCAAGGAACAGTCGATGACGATCACCGGCGGCTCGGCCCTGCCCAAGGAAGACATCGAGCAGATGATCCAGGACGCCGAGGCGCACGCCGAGGAGGACCGCCGCCGGCGTGAGGCGATCGAGCTTCGCAACCAGGCCGACACCCTCGTCTACTCCACCGACAAGACCGTCAAGGAGCACGGCGACAAGGTCGACGAGGCCACCAAGGCCGAGATCGAGTCGGCCCTCGACGAGCTGCGAGGGGCCCTGAAGGACGAGGGCGAGAACAACGACGCCATCCGCGCCGGGATCGAGAAGGTCAACTCCGCCAGCCAGGCGCTGGCGCAGGCGATCTACCAGTCGTCGGCAGCGACCGACGAGGCCGCCGCCGGAGCGGCCGACGGTGCGGCCGGCGGAGCCGCCTCTGGCGGTGAGGACGACGAGGTCGTCGACGCCGAGGTGGTCGACGAAGGCGACGACGAGCAGGCCGCCGGCTGACCGGCGGGGCGGCGCACCCGCCGGGGTGCGCCACCCGCCGCCGGCGCCGTCCCAGTACCAGCAGGACCAGCAGGAACAGCAGGACCAGAAGGAAGACCAGCAGGACCGCAATACCACGGCAGGACAACGACCGCACCACAGGCAATGAGACGAGGAAGGGGTGATGCACGATGGCCAACGGCATGATGAGGTACGGCGGAGGTGGCCTGCGGGACGTCGCTCCTCTGCACGAGGAGATGGAGCGCGTACTGCGGCAGGCCTTCGGTGACCGCCAGTCGGTGAGCCAGGCCGGCGCGTTCAGCCCGGCGCTGGACGTCGAGGAGGACGAGAACGAGTTCAACCTCCACGTCGAGCTCCCCGGCGTCGACCCGGAGAGCGTCGACGTCTCCCTGGAGGACGACGTCCTCACGATCTCCGGTGAGCGCCGGTTCTACGACGAGAAGGACGCCGACGGGTTCCGCCGGATCGAACGCGCCTTCGGGCGGTTCCACCGGGCGGTACGCCTCCCGGACCGCGTCGACGCCGACCGCGTCGCCGCGACCTACCGCGAAGGGATGCTGAAGATCACGGTCCCGAAGGCCGATGAGGCCAAGCCGCGCCGGATCCAGATCCAAGCCGGCTGAGCGCCGGTGAGGGTGGGGTGGCCGACCGGCCACCCCACCGCCATCGGTGCCGGTACGCCCGGCACCGCGAGCACCACCGACCCCGACCGACGAGGCCAGCGACGTGACCGAAGAGCACCGCCGAGACCAGCACCCGCACCCGGCCGGTGGCGACGCCGACGACGAGGCCGTCGTCACCGAGTTCCCCGAGGTGCGTGACGACGCGTCGTCGGGTGCCGCAGGTGGGGACGCCGGCGCCGGCGAGGCCGAGGCCGACCTGGAGACGGTCGCGGCCGCCGATCCCCGCTCGCGCACCGAACTGATCGGCGAGCTCCTCACCGCCGAGGGCAAGCGCGACGAGTACCTCGACGACCTGCGCCGCTCGCACGCCGACTTCGAGAACTACCGCCGGCGCGTGATGCGCGACGGCGCGGTGCAGCGCGAAACCGGGAAGGCCGAGGTGGTCTCGGCGATCCTGGAGGTCCTCGACGACCTGGATCGCACCCTGCAGGCCGCCGAAGGCTCGGACGACACCGACCTGGCCAAGGGCGTCGAGCTGGTGGCGAGCAAGCTGCGCAGCAACCTGGAAGGGATCGGCCTCGAACGGGTTGACGAGGTCGGGGTCACCTTCGACCCCAACGTCCACGAGGCGGTGCAACAGGTCGAGGCCGACGAAGACGTTGACGAGCCGCGCGTCAGTGAGGTGCTGCGGGCCGGCTACCGGCTCGGTGACCGCACCCTGCGCGCGTCGATGGTGGTCGTGGAGCAGTGATGGTTTCGAGCGCCCGCCGAGGAGGTGACCGACGTGGCACCACAGCGTGAATGGCTGGAGCGGGACTACTACGAGGTCCTGGGTGTCTCCAAGGACGCCTCCGACGAGGAGATCAAGAAGGCCTACCGCCGGCTGGCCCGGGCGAACCACCCGGACGCCAACCCGGACGACCCGGACGCCGAGCAGCGGTTCAAGGACATCGGCGAGGCCTACGCGGTGCTCGGCGACGCCGAGAAGCGCCGCGAGTACGACGAGATCCGGCGGCTGGGCGCCGCCGGGTTCGGTGCCGGCGGACGCGGTGCCCCCGGCGGTGGCGCGACGTTCACCGAAGGTGACCTCGGTGACCTGTTCGGCCACCTCTTCGGCGAGGCCGACGGGCCCCGTGCCGGCGGGTTCACCACCGGACGGGGCCGGACCCGTCCCCGGCGCGGGGAGGACCTGCGTGCCGAGGTCCACCTCACCTTCGAGGACGCCCTGGCCGGGGTGCGCACCACCCTGCGGGTCACCGGCGACGGTGCCTGCGGGGTGTGCGGCGGCTCCGGCGCCAAGCCGGGGACCTCGCCGCGGCGGTGCGTGCGGTGCAGCGGGGCCGGCCAGATCGCCGTCGACCAGGGGCCGTTCTCGTTCGCCCAGCCCTGCGACGTCTGCGGTGGCCGCGGCACGACCATCGACGACCCGTGCGGCACGTGCCGCGGCAGCGGCCGGGTGGTCAAACCCCGTCAGCTGACGGTGAAGATCCCGGCCGGGGTCCGCGACGGCGCGGTGATCCGCGCCCCGGGCCGGGGCGGGCCGGGGATGAACGGCGGCCCACCCGGTGACGTGCTGGTCACCGTCCACGTCGAACCGCACCCGCTGTTCGGACGCAAGGGCGACGACGTCACCATCGAGGTCCCGATCACCTACTCGGAGGCGGCGCTGGGCACCAAGCTCACCGTCCCCACCCCCCACGGTGCCCGTCGCACCATCAAGATCCCGGCCGGGACGCAGTCGGGGCGGGTGTTCCGCATCCGCGGCGAAGGTGCCCCCAAGAAGAACGGTGCCACCGGGGACCTGCTGGTGACCACACGGATCCAGGTCCCCACCAACCCGAGCAAGGAGCAGCGCAGGCTGCTGCGGGAGCTCGGCGAGCACGACGACACCACCGCCCGCGAGGAGACCCTGTTCGACGGGCAGCGGCAGCCCAGCTGAGGAGACCCAGGTGACCACCGAGCAGCGCTTCCTGGAACCGCACGAGCGCGGTCGCGCGTGGTCGTGGTCCCGTCACCGGCAGGACGACGAGCCGCTGGGGACCGACAACGGGACCGAGTACGAGCTCGACGACGACGACGACGCGGCCGTGTACGTGATCTCGGTCGCCGCCGAGTTGGCCGGGCTGCACCCACAGACGCTGCGGGCCTACGAACGTGAGGGGCTGCTCACCCCCTCGCGGACCGAGGGCGGCACCCGGCGCTACTCCCGCCGCGACGTCGAACGGCTGCAGTTCATCCGCACGCTCACCCAGGACGAGGGCCTGAACCTCGCCGGGGTGCGGGTCGTCCTCGAGCTCGGCGAGAAGCTCGAGGGGGCCCGCCGCCGCATCAGCGAACTCGAGGAGATGGTGCGGGTGCTGGCCGAACGCGTCGAGGAACGCCCGCGCGGTGACCGCTTCGAGATCGTCAAGACCCCGCCGTCGCAGATGGAGGTGCACCCCTGGCGGCGTCGCGCCGCCTCCCGCAGCGGCCAGGCCGGGCGGGCACGGCCGGTCCCGCCCCCCGAGAAGCACCCCCCCGAGGCGTGACGCCACACCCCGGCCCCCGAGGCACACCCCCCGCGTGGCCTGACACCGCCCCCGACGACCCGACCGACGGACC
>SLDB01000368.1 GCA_007125475.1 Nitriliruptoraceae bacterium
AAGGGTATCGACGTCGCCCCACGACCGCCGAACTGGGCGGGGGCGGGGGCGGATCCGGCTCGGCGCGGGTTCGGCTCGGTGCGGGCTCGGGGCTCGGGCGGGTTCTCACTAGGCTGCGCCCGCACCCGGTCGCCGACCACCGAGGACCCGAGATGTTCGACGCAGTGCTCATCGCCAACCGCGGCGAGATCGCGATCCGGATCGCGCGTGCCTGCCGCGAGCTCGGCGTCCGCAGTATCGGGGTGTACAGCGAGGTGGACCGCGACGCCCCCCACGTCCGCGCGTGCGACGAGGCCTACCTCCTCGGCCCGACACCGGCCGACGAGTCGTACCTGCACACTGACAGGATCCTCGAGGTCGCCGCCCGCGCCGGGGCCGACGCGGTGCACCCCGGGTACGGCTTCCTCGCCGAGAACGCCGGGTTCGCGAGCGCCGTCGCCGACGCCGGCCTGACGTTCATCGGGCCACCCCCGGAGGCGATCGAGCAGATGGGCGACAAGATCTCGGCCCGGGCGGTCGCCCTCGCCGCCGGAGTGCCGGTCGTCCCCGGAACCCGGGAGCCCACCAGCGACCCCGACGTCGCGATCGCGTTCGGTGACGAGTACGGCTACCCGGTCGCCGTCAAGGCGATGTTCGGCGGCGGCGGTCGGGGGATGAAGGTCGTCCACAGCGCCGGGGCGATGCGTGAGGCGCTCGAGGCCGCGCAACGGGAGGCCCAGGCGGCGTTCGGTCGCGGCGAGTGCTACCTGGAGCGCTACCTCGAACGGCCACGGCACGTCGAGATCCAGGTCCTCGCCGACCTCGACGGCACCATGATCCACCTCGGGGAGCGGGACTGCTCGCTGCAGCGCCGCCACCAGAAGCTCGTCGAGGAGGCCCCGGCGGCCGGGATCACCGACGCGTTGCGCACGCGGATGGGCGACGCCGCGGTGAAGGTCGCCCGGGAGATGGGCTACACCAACGCCGGCACCTGCGAGTTCCTCCTCGACGCCGACGGGGAGTCGTTCTACTTCCTGGAGATGAACACCCGACTCCAGGTCGAGCACCCGGTGACGGAGCTGGTCACCGGCGTGGACCTCGCGCAGGCGCAGCTGCGGATCGCCTCCGGCGAAGGCATGCAGCTCACCCAGGACGACATCAGCCTCACCGGGCACGCCATCGAGGTCCGGATCAACGCCGAGGAGCCCGCGGCCGGGTTCGTCCCCACGCCGGGGCCGATCGGCCGCCTCACCCCGCCGCTGGGACCATGGGTGCGCTTCGACACCGGTGCGGAATCCGACTACGAGGTCCCCCGGGACTACGACTCCATGATCGGCAAGCTCATCGTGTGGGCGTCCGACCGCGACGGGGCCCGCGCCCGGATGTCGAGGGCGCTCGACGAACTGGTCATCGAGGGCATCCCGACCACCGTGCCGTTCCACCGGCTGGCGATGACGAACCCGCAGTTCGCCGCTGGTGAGCACTCCACCAGCTCCGTCGAACACGAGTGGGATCTCTCGGAGCTGGCGCCGCAGTCACCGGCCGCCACCGACGGGGGCACCGAGACGCCGTCGCGACGCGTCACCGTCGAGGTCGGCGGCCGGCGCCTGGAGGTCACCGTCTTCGGCGAGCTCGCCGTGGGGGGTTCGTCGGGCGGGGGCGGACCCAAGCCACGCCGGACCCGCGGCCGCAGCGGAGGCGGCGGTGCCGCGGCCACCTCCGAGGACCTCGTCGCCCCGATGCAGGGCACCGTGGTGAAGTACGCCGTCGAGATCGGTGACACCGTCTCCGCCGGCGACACCGTCGTCGTCCTCGAGGCGATGAAGATGGAGAACACCATCGGCGCCCACCGCGACGGCGTGGTCACGCAGTTGGCGTTCGCCGCCGGGGAGGTGGTCGAGGCCGGCAGCCCACTGGCCCGGATCGAGGACGCCTAAGCGACCGGACCGCCGGCGGGCACGGGAACCCGAACGGTTCGGGTCGGTCAGGACGCCTCACGCAGCCGCGTGAACACCCGCACATCGGGTTGACGACGCACGGACCGCTTCAACTCGCTGAACCCGTCCCACGCCGCGAGCAGGCGCAGCGACTCGTACAGCCCGACCGCGTCCGCGTCGTCGGGGAGCTCGGAGATCACGGGCCCGAAGAACGCCGGCCCGTCCGGCGGGTCGAAGCTCAGGATCGGGGTACCGACGTCCTCGCCGGCACGTTCGAGTGCCTGGCGGGTCTCGTCACGGATCACCGACTCCCACGACTCGTCGGCGGCGGCCTCGGCGAACACGGCGTCGAGCCCGGCGGCGGCGACGAGCGCGGGGATGTCGAAGCCCTCGGCGTGCATCGCCCGGATCGCGGCACGGTCCCCGGCCTCGGGTGGATCGACCTCCCAGATCGACTCCCCCAGCACCTCGTACAACGCCCCGACGGCGGCGTCACCGTGGGCCTCACGGACGGCCGCGGCGACCCGGAGCATCCGCATGCCCTCGACGTGGACCTCGCGGAAGTGCGGGCGGCCGGCATACCCCTTGGGCTCGTTCACCACCTTGAGGGAGATGAACCGCCAGGCGACGTCGATCCCCGCCAGGCGTTGCACCTGCCGCACCCATTTCGATGTCTGCCAGCAGTACGGGCACACCGGGTCGAAGTAGAACTCCAGATCAGACACACGTCCTCCGTGGGATCGGGCGTGGGGTCGGGCCGGCGAGTCGGGGGACCCGGGGGGCCGGGCTTCGGGACCGGTCTTCGGGGCCGGGCCGCGTCGGTCAACGGCGGGGTTCGTCGCCCGCCATCAGCATACGGGCCGCCTCGGCGACCGACCCCGCCATCGAGGGGTAGACCGTGATCGCCTGCGCCAACTGCGACACCGTCATCCGGTGCTGCACCGCGATCGCCAGCGGCTGGATGAGTTCGCTGGCCCGGCTGGAGACCACCACGCCACCGACCACGGTGCCCGAACCGACCATGGCATGGACCTTCACGAACCCGTCCAGCGCATCGATCATCTTCGCCCGTGGGTTGTTGCGGAAGTCCAGGCGCGCGGTGCGGACCCGGAACCCCGCCTCGTCGGCTTCGGCCGGGGAGAGACCGACCGTCGCGACCTCCGGGTCGGTGAAGATCGTCGCCGCGACCGCGTCCCACCGGATCGGCTGGAGCGCCTCCCCCAAGGCGTGCCACATCGCGGTGCGGCCCTGCATCGCGGCGACCGAGGCGAGCATCAGGCGGTTGGTGACGTCCCCCGCCGCGTACACCCACGGCTTGCTGGTACGGCCCACCGCGTCGACGTCGATCCCGCCCCAGCGGTTCACCTCGACCCCGCAACGTTCGAGCCCGAGGTCGGCCGAGGCGGGGACCTGGCCGACGGTGAACAGCACGTGGGAGCCGACGACTTCCGCTTCGTCGCGGTCGAGGCCGACGACGACGTCGTCGCCCTCCCGTCGGCAGCTCACCGCCCGGCTGCGTCGCAGGATCCGCATGCCTCGACGTTCGAACACGTCCTCGATGACCTCGGCGGCGTCGGGATCCTCGGTGGGGAGGATGTGCTCCCGCGACGACACGAGGGTGACCTCCGAGCCCAGCCGCCGGAACGCGTGGGCGAACTCCGCCCCGGTCGCTCCCGAGCCGACCACCACGAGGTGCTCGGGGAGCTCGGGCAGCTCGTAGACGTCCTGACCGAGGAGGATGCGTTCGCGGTCCGGGGTGAAGAACGGCAGCACCCGGGCCCGCGACCCCGTGGCCACCAGGACGTGGTCGGCGGCGAGCTCCTCGACGCCGCCGTCGGCGTCGGTGGCCGTGACCCGGTGATCGCCACTGATCCGGCCTCTGCCGGTGATCCTGCGCACACCGGCGGCGGCGATACGGCTCTCGATGTCCACCGACTGTTCGGCACCCAGGCCCAGCACCCACCGACCGATGCGCGGGAAGTCGACCTCGCCCTCGGCCACCGACTCGTGCACCGCTCCGACCTCGGCGGCGGCGCTGAGCTGTCCCCGAGCCTGAGCCGCGACGATCAGCGCCTTGGAGGGGACGCAGTCCCACAGCACGCAGTTCCCCCCGAGCCCCTCGTCGGAGACGATGGTGACCTCCGCGCCGAGCTCGGCGGCGACCACGGCCGCCTCGTAGCCTGCGGGGCCTCCGCCGATGATCACGATGCGCTGGGGCACGTCGACCTCCGTATCGTCCGACCGGGTGATCGGAGTCCGGTCGGGGACGTCATCCCCGACCGCTCGGTGGCTCAGAACGCGTCGCTGGGGACGTAGCCCCCGAACTCGACGCGGAGGACGTCGCAGACCTCCTGCAACGTCGCCCGCCGCGCCAGTGCCTCCCGCATCGGGGGGAGGAGGTTGTCGCCGCCCACCGCCGCCTTGCGCACCGCCTCCAGGGAGGTGTCCACGGCGGACTGGTCGCGGCGGGACTTCACCGCATCGATCCCGTCGATCTGGGCCTGGCGGATCGCCTCGTCGATCCGCTGCAGCTCCGGCTGGGGGTCCTCGTCCATCTGATACCGGTTCACCCCGACGACGACGCTGTCGCCACGATCGATCGAGGTCGCCAACTCGTAGGCGGCCTGCTCGATCTCCCGCTTCTGATAC
>SLDB01000170.1 GCA_007125475.1 Nitriliruptoraceae bacterium
GCGTCGAACACGTTGTTGATGTTGTCACCGGCCGCGACCACCTCGTAGGTGACCCGGATGCCACGTCCAGCGCTGGTCAGCGACACCGACGGTTCGGTCCCGCCGACCCGCGCGAACGTCCACCCGGAGTCCTCGAGGCCGGCCTCGGCGGCGATCGCGGCGCCGATGAGCTGCTGCAGCTCGGCCTCCTGCGCATCCTCGGGCAGTGCACTCTCGGGGATGGTGCCGCGAGCCACCATGCGGAAGCGGTTCGAGGTCAGGCTCCACGACGACGAGAACCCGTAGACGGGGATGTGTGGCGCCACCCGGCTGGCACCCGGCGCCAGATCAACCCAGTTCGCCGACATGCTGGCTCGGATGTCCAGGCCGTAGCGACTGCCGGTCGCCTCGGCGCTGATCGAGTCGTCGTGCACCGGGTCACTGGGGTCGTAGTCCTCGAGGTCGTCGGTGTCGGTGCCGTCGCTGGCGAGCCGCAGCCCGGCGGTGGGCGACGCACCGGTGACCTGCGTGCCGGTCGGTGTTCCCTGCTCCCACTGGGTGACGTCCTCCACGACGACGTCGCTGAACTGCCGGGGGAGACGGGCACGCCGGACGGCGTCGGAGTCGAGGGCCTCGACCTGTGCTCCGATGTCGAGGTCCTCGGGGACGACGTCGTAGTCGACGCTGATGCGGCCCAGACCGCCCATATCGTCGCCGAGCCGGATGGACCCCACGAACTCGGAGCCGTCACGTTCCAGAGGGATGCGCAGCCGGCCGACCCGGGCGACGACGTTCTCGACCCGGTCGGGTTGGTCGAAGGCGATGGCGAGGCCGACGCTGCGGTAGACGGTGAAGGGGAACTCCGCCACGGCCCGCTCGATGGTGAAGGTGACTTCCCGGTCCCGCCGGTCGGAGTAGTTCGATCGGTAGACGGAACCGGACACCGGCATCGGGTGGCTGGCGTCGAACCGCACGAACCGGTCGTCGGCGACCGTCGCTTCTCCCGCCACCTCGGCGCTGGCCGACAGCCGGTGGGTGAAGCGGTCGCCCCGGTCGACGAGCGTGGCGTCGAGGTACCAGCGACCGCCCGCGTCGGCCTCCGTGCGGCCCAGCGTGACCTCATCATCGAGCACCTCGACGCTCGCGCCGGCCGGAGCCCGCCCCGACAGGCGGATGGTCCGCTCGTTCGTGGCCCGGGGCGCCTCGAGGGTCACCCCCTCGGCGCGGACACGGGCAGGTCCGAAGGGCTCCTCGGCGGCCGATCCGGCCAGGTCGTAGCGGAGCGTCGGGCGCGACTCGACCACCGCCCCTGCGGCGGTCGACGGGCCGACGGCCATGCGGTAGCGCACCGTGCGCTGCTCACCGGGCGGGATCTCGTCCAGCGGCACCAGCCAAGCGTCGTTCTGCTCGGTGATCGTCGCCTGGTCGACGGGCACACCGTCGATCGAGACGCTGTCCTCGACGAGGAAGCCACCGCCACTGACGTCGAGTTCCGCGACGACACCGCTGGCCGGGGTGTCCCCGTCGTGGGCGAGCCGCCACACCACCCGGCTCGATTCGTCCGGCAGGAGGGTGACCGGGAGCGTCGCCACGCTGCTGCCGAGCGTGAACGGCCCGGGTTCGCGCAGCAGCAGGTCACCGACCTCGGCCCGCTCGTCCCCGACGACGTCGAACCGGACCGGCGCTGAGCGCAGCTCGGAGACCTCCAGAGAGCGCGCGGCGTGGAACGATCGTGCCTGGACCTCGTAGGTGCCCGGCCCGGGGACCTGTCGCGACCATTCCTGGCCGCTGAAGGTGCGCTGGTTCCACGCCACCTGGATCGGCTCGCGGGACCCGTCGGGGTGCACGCGGTCGAGGAGGATGTGCCACTGGCCGTCGATCGGGCCTCCGTCCTCGCGCAGCACCCGGCCCGCGGCCGTCGCGCCGCCTTCGAGCACCACCTCGGCCTCGACGAGCTCGCCCTGGGATGCCTGGATGAGGACGCAGTCGGTGGAGAGGCCGGCCGACGACCCGTCAGCGCAGACCTCCACGTCCGCGCCGTCGTCGACGAACACCACGGCTGGGCTGGAGCGGATGTGACGCCCGTCCACGGTGATCCTGACCGCGCCCGAGTTGGTGATGCTGTAGACCTCGGTCGTCTCCCCGCGGAGACCGGTCACCGAGACGTCCACGTAGGACGCCTGGACGTCACCGAGTTCGAGGTCGTACGCGTGGTCGCCACCGGTGTCGATCATGATCGAGCCGGTGGCGCGCTGGTGGGCACCCTCGGCACGCAGCTGTGCCTCGCCGCCGCAGACCTCGAGGGCGTAGGTGCCGTCGGCGTCGGTCGTGGCCGTGAAGGTGTGCCGTTCGTCGGCGACCGTCTGCCACAGGTTGACGGTGGCGCCCTCGACGGGCTGGCCGTCCGCGAAGGTGACCTGGCCGGTCAGCGAGGCCGGTTCGCTGCCCGGGATCTCCACGGTGACCAGCGGTTCCCCGCGCTGGATGGTCGCGTCCGTCGAGAACTCCGGCGGGTTGCAGTACTGCAGATCCAGGTCGCGCACCGTGATCTGGGCCGTGCCCTCAGGCGAGCCGGGGAAGGGGTCGGTGTGTCCGTCTGCGCCGGTGCGTCGCGCACCGACGTAGGTGTCATCGGGGCCGGTCAACTGCACGCGCGCGTCGTCGAACGGGGCGCCGGCCCCGTCGACGACCTCGACGGCCACCGCCGTGCGGACCGTGGTCTGCAGGGACGGGGCCTCGACCCGACCGGGGCGCACGTCGATGATCTCGTCGGCGACGACCCAACCGTCCCCGTCGGTGACCCGCAGCCGGTAGTCGTCGGACGGGGCGAGGTCCTCGAGGGTCGCCAGGCCGTCCGCCCCGACGGACACGCTGTCGCCGGTGCCCACCGAGTCGCTGGTGATCGTGGCCGAGCCGCCGTCGAGTGACGGCTCGTCGTCCACACCCAGGTCGACCTCGACCACCGCACCGACGACCAGGTCCGGCGTCGTTGCGGTGTCGTCACACGACGGGGTGTCCGCGGCGTCGCACAGCTGCGCCGAGACCTCCTCGATCGCGGCGATGCCCGCGACGAGCTCGAGGGTGCCCTGGTAGCTGCCGGTGCCCTCCGACGTCTCGGTCAGCGCCACCTCGGCGGTGTCCAGTCCACCGTCGGTGGCCGTGTAGGTGACCTCGGCGGAGGCCGCCCGGTAGGGGTCCCCTTCGGCGGTGACGGTGAGATCCGCGCCGAGCCGGGCGACCCCGTCGGCAAGCTGGACCTGCGGTGATGCGGTCACCGAGGTGACGGCAACCGGCAGGCTCGTCACCTCGGCCGGTTCGGTGTGCGCTACCTCGACACCGCCGACGAGCTTGCGCACCTCGTAGGTGAACTCCGTCGCGGCGTCCACGCCGGTGTCGACGAACTCGTCCTGGATGCCGTCGGACGGCAGACCGGAGGCGATCGGTGTGAGGCCGCTGCCGCTGACGCCCCGGTACACCGTGTACGACTCGAAGTCCGGGTCTGTGGCCGCCGGCCACGACAGGGCGATCACCCCGGGGTGTGCGGTCGCGACCAGGGGGACCGTGTCCACCTCCCCGTCGGCGGTGGTCACGACCGTCTCGGACGGGCCCTCGGTGACCTCGGCGAACCCGCCGACCGCGTCGAGGCGTACCTCGTAGGCGGTCTCGGGCTCCAGGCCGGTGAGCAGCAGCTCGGTGGTGTCCGCGTCGACCCGGGCGTGGAACTCGCCGTCCACCAGGACCCGGTAACCGGACAGGTCGGCGTCCCCGCTCGTGGCTGCCTCGCTCCACGACAGCGACGCGAACGTGGGGCCCTCGCCGGACACGGTCAGCTCGGGTTCGGGCCACGACGGACCGGCCAGGTCCGCGGCCATCAGTTCGTAGTTCCCCCAGCTGCCCTGGACGAACAGCACCGTGCCGCCGACGTCCCAGACGCGACCATTGCTCTGGTCGAGCCGGCCCACGTCGTCGGGCGCGACCCGCACCGTCCCGTTTGAGGTCCCGTCCGTTGCCCACAGCCCGTTGGGGGAGTTGAAGTTGTCGTCCCACAGCCATGACCGGTTCGACCCGTGGACGGCCTCGTCCAGGTTGACCGGTGCGGTGACCCCGTCGTCGTCGAGGAGCTCGGCCTGCCCGGTCACGGCATCGAGCGCCCACCACCCCTGTTCGGCCTCGTCCTCCGTGTAACGCACCAGGTAGCGGTCGCCGCGCGGTCCGTGAGGGTCGTTGGGGTCCCAGGCGAAGCCGTCGCCGAGTGCGTCCGCGTCCCACGTGTCGAAGGTTGTGGAGGTGTCCACGACGTCGCCGTCGCTCGACCAGACCCGGGAGTCGTTCTCCGGCAGCGTCCACCAGAACGCCCGGCGGTCGCTCGCTTCGACCCGGTCGGACACCTGTGGGTCGACGACCGGGTCGGTGACGGAGCCCGTTCCAGCGACGGTGCCGTCGGAGGCGTACACCCGGCGTTCGTCATCGGCGGACGACC
>SLDB01000142.1 GCA_007125475.1 Nitriliruptoraceae bacterium
CGACTGCTGCTTGTTCGCCACGGAATACTCCAAACCGATGGGATATGCGCGAGGTATAGCACAACGACTCATCCAGATTCGACGCGACGATCGACCGAACGTCCAATCCATTCAACATCCTTGGGACACGGACCTCACCGTTCGGAGACCGAACCACCTTGGATTGACGTCTGCCGTAAGCCCCTCGGTGCATTGAAGACGATCCTCGACAGGACAGGTGCCCCGACCGAAGCCGGGGCACCTAGGCCATCCGGGCTACCTGTTGGCGTTGGCGTTCGCTTGGATACTGGCGATGCACCGTCCCTGGTTGTCGAACCCAAAGTCGGCGAAACCGCCCCGCTTGCAATCATCCTTCGAGGTGGGTCCAGCAACAAGGATTTCGACACCGTCAATGCTGAACTGTGTGACCTCGATGAGGCTGCGGTTCACGGTGTTGTCGAAAACAAGGCCGACGTGGCCGAGGTCGCCACCATCAACTTCGCCGGTGATCGTCAATGGTTCGGCCGATGGGTCTGCCTCACCCGGGCAGTCGGCTGAGTCCTGGCCGCCTGAGGCGAAGACGAACTCGTCACCGCCGCGCACGAAGACGCGGGGCGCTCCCTGGTCGCAACGAGCATCACCCTCGAGAACCTTGAAGGTGAACTGGATTTCGACAGACGTTCCTGCTTCACCAGCGACGCCGTAGTCCTCGTTCTCGAACGACGTTCCGAGCGGGGTCTCCGCCGCATCACGGGTATCCATGGTGAGTGCACCGTTGTCAACGGTGGTCCCAGGGTTGGCCTCCCAGCCGTCGATGTCTGCCATGGCCATACTCACCATGCTCATCGTGAGTGCCATGACCATCGCCATGACGGTGATCGTCCTCTTCATAGTGCGACCTTCCTTCCGCGCCTCGCGCGTGTAGGGCTGTGGGGGGTGTGTCGGCTTTCTCCTGACTCCCCGGTCGGATCGGCTACCACCTGCGCCCGACTGAATCCCCGCCTCACACCCCGACCACGCGGCTTCGATCACTGTGCGTAGTCAAAAAGACTCGCAGAGTGATCGCAGGAGCGCAAGGGGACGACGGTCCCACCTGCGAAGGGTCACGCTCCGGCGGCGTGCGTCGTCCGTGGGCCCGCGAATGCCGCTGGCGGGGGGCCGCCACGCTGGCTGAGCAGCTGGGCCAGCCGGCTCTGCGAGGCGGATCGGGGAGCGGTGGCCGAGCCCACGGCGACCATGCGGCGCTGGGACGGTTCGGCGCCGGGGTGAAGACCGGGAGGTGCGGCTAGCCACACCCTCGGAGACCGGGTAGCCACCTGGCCGCTGCCCTCACGATCCGAGGAGACTGGCTGAACCAGGCGGTCGGCCGGACCGCCCACCAAGGAGCGGACGACGTGGGGCGCCCCTCACGCTCGCAGCAGCGCTTCGTGCACCGCAACGCTCCCGGAAAGGTGGGCCGCACGGTCGCCGAAGCAGAGGGCCCTCCGGCAGGGTCCCCCCTGGCGCGTCTGCGGTGGCGTTCGGAGCAGCGGTGATCGCACTCGTGTCCTCCCTGTCACGGCTCGTCGGGCGCGTGCCGAGGCTGACGCTCGTGGCCGCGATCTCGCTCACCCTCGTCCTGGCGGGGTTCGCCAGCGAGGTGGAGGAGGCGGCCGGCAACGAGGGGATGGCACCGGACAACCAGTACATCCTCGCGATCGAGACGCTGTCCGAGCGCTTCGGTGCCTCCGGCGAGGAGACCCTGCAGCTGCTCGTCAGCGCCGATGCCGGCGGTGACGTCATGGGCGCGGACGGGGCCCGCGCGATCGACGCGGTGACGACCGCGATCCTCGAGAGCGACGAGGCACGTCACCTGCAGGACGACGGCGACTCCCCGCCGATCGTGAGCCCGCTCGGGCCGGCGCTCCAGGCGCTCGCCGCAGACGGCGTGGACCTCGCCACCGTCGACGACGAAACCGTGCGGGCGGCGTTCCTCGATGCCCAGGAGGAGCTCGGGGAGGAGGCCGCCTTCGTCTCGGCGCTGCTTCCGACCGACGCGGACGCCGAGGTGCCGACCGCCGAGGCGGCGCTCGTCCTCGTCTTCGTCGGCACCGACCACCTGCCGTCGAACGGCGTGGAGCGCTTCGATGCGCTCATCGAGATCCAGGACGCACTCCTCGGCGCGGCGGCGGAGGCCGACGTCGGCCCGGGCACCACGGTCTCGGGGTTCAGCTTCGCCCTGCTCTTCTCCGACCAGGACGCGTTCGAGGCCGAGCTCGTGCGCCTGTTCACCTCGGCGTTCCTCATCATCCTGGTCATCCTCGCGACGGTGTACTGGCTGCCTCCCCGTGGGGGGCTGACGCGGCGCCGCGGAGTGCGGCGGACCGCTGCGGACGTGCTGCTGACGATGGCGACGATCGTCATGGCGATCCTGTGGATGATGGGTGCCGCAGCGCTCCTCGGACCGGGCTACCTCGGCGTGATCGGGCGGCTCACCCCGATGACCCAGATCATCCCCGTCCTGCTCATCGGGCTCGGGGTGGACTACGCGATCCACCTCACCTCGCGCTACCGCGAGGAGGTCGGGGACGGCGCCACCGTCGCCGACGGGGTCGCCAGCGCCATGCGCACCGTCGGCGTCGCCCTCGGGTTGGCGACGGTGACGACCGCGGTGGGGTTCCTCACGAACGTCTTCAACCCGATCCCGTCGCTGCGGGACTTCGGGATCCTCGCGGCGATCGGGATCCTCGCCGCGTTCGTGCTCATGCTCACGTTCGTGCCAGCCACCCGCCTCCTCCTCGACCGCCGGGCGGAGGCAGCCGAGCGGCTGCCGGGTCCGGCGCTGCGGCAGACCTCCCGCCGCTACCTCCCCTCGGCGATGGCTCGAACCGCGATCCTTGCCGAGCGCGCACCGGTGCTCACGCTCGTGGTGATGGTCGCGCTGGGCGGCGGTCTCGGGCTCTGGGGTCTGTCGCAGCTCGAGACCCGGTTCAGCTCGACCGACTTCGTCTCCGTCGATCACCCGATCCTCGCCGCGATGGAGGTGATCGAGGACCGCTTCGCCGGCGGTTTCGGTGAGACGACCGAGGTGCTCATCACCGGGGACCCGACGACCCCGGAGGGCCACGAGGCGCTCGTCACGGCCACGGAGGAACTCGCCGGGGTGGACTGGGTGACCAAGGTCGGCGGGCACGTCGTCGCCGAGTCGCCGATCTCGTTGCTCGGTGAGCTCGTCGCCGGCGGCCCCGACGGCACGCCGCTGGCACCGGCCGTCGCCGAGGCCGCGGCCGGGGAGGGCATGGGCGCGGACCTACGGTTCCCCGACGGTGCGGACGTCGGTCGCGTCTACGCCGTCGCCATCGAGGACGCACCCGGTCGTGCGGAACGGGTCCTCGGCGTCGAGGACGGTGCCGTCAGCCATGCGCGTTTCGGTATCCGGACCGCGGCGGGCGAGAACCACGCATCGGCGTTGCTCGCCGCCCTGGACGGCGCCTTCGATCCGGTCCGCGCCGTCGGCCTCGACGTCGTCGTCACCTCGAACCCGATCATCAACCACAGCATCATCACGGCGATCCAGGACTCGCAGGTGACCTCCCTGGCGATCACGCTCGGGGTGGTCCTGCTCCTGCTCGTCGCGAGCTTCTGGCTGAGGGCCCGGCGTCCACTGCTGGGGGTGATCACGACGCTGCCGGTGATCCTCGCTCTGCTGTGGACCTACGGGATGATGGCGGCGACCGGGATCCCGTTCGGCCCGGTGACGGCGATGCTCGCCGCGATCGCGATCGGGATCGGGATCCCGTACTCGATCCACGTGACGAACCGGTTCCTCGAGGACCGACTCCGGCTCGGCACGATCGACGCAGTCCGCTCGACGGTCCGCCACACCGGCGGCGCGCTCGCGGGATCCGCGATGACGACCTGCGCGGGCTTCGGGGTGCTCGTGACCTCGTCCCTCATCCCGTTCCGACAGATGGGGCTGGTGACCGTGTACGCGATCGGTTTCGCTCTCGTCGGGGCGACCCTGGTGCTGCCGAGCGCCCTCGTGCTGTGGGACCGCTGGCACCGACGTCGCACCGATGCGCAGCTGTCGGATGCATCCGGCTCCACGCCGCCGCCCACCGACCCCGAACGGCTCCCCGTCCCGGCCTGACACCGGAACCGGGACGATCCGAGGGCGCCGCAGGGGACGAGGCTCTCCAGGCGGCCGTTCAGAGGTCACGGCGGCGCACACCACCGAACGGCTGATATGTCGAAAGCGTCATAGACTTGGCCGGGAAGTGGCACCACGAGCGTCAGGCGATTATCCTATGTGCGTATGGTCATATGCCATCCAGGAAATCGTCCGTGGGTGGGATTGGGAGGGTGGTCATGACCGTACGAACATACGGCGAGCAGCTAGGTGCACAGCTTCGTGCACGCCGGAAGCTGCTGCACCTCAACCAGACCGAGGTCGCCGACCTCGCCGGCACGACCCAGCGCGGCGTGTCACACGTCGAAGC
>SLDB01000213.1 GCA_007125475.1 Nitriliruptoraceae bacterium
CACCCAGGCACTCGCCGATCGTTCGATCGCGATCCTTCAGGCGAACGGCGTCGAGGTCGACGTCGTCCGGGCGGTCGACCACCGCCTCGCCCCGGGCGTGTACCCGGACATGACCGAGCACGGCGCCGACCGTGACGACTGGCCGGCCCTGTTCGAGCGGGTGCACGCCGCGGACATCCTGGTCGTGCTCACCCCGATCTGGCTCGGCGAGAAATCCTCGGTGGCCTCCCGCGTCGTCGAACGGCTCTACGGCAATTCGGGCCAGCTCAACCACGCCGATCAGTCGATCTACTACGGACGCACCGGCGGGGTGATCGTCACCGGCAACGAGGACGGGGCGAAGCACTGCGCGATGAACCTCCTCTACAGCCTCCAGCACCTGGGCTACGTCATCCCCCCACAGGCCGACGCCGCCTGGCTCGGTGAGGCCGGCCCCGGGCCGTCATACGCCGACGAGGCCTCCGGCGGACCGGAGAACGACTTCACCAACCGCAATACCACGTTCATGACGTGGAATCTGCTGCACACCGCCCGGTGGATGAAGGACGCCGGCGGCTTCCCCGTCCACGGCAACCAGCGGTCGCTGTGGGACGCCGGGTGCCGGTTCGATGCCCCGAACCCCGAACACCGCTGACCCGGACCCATCGGCCGGGTTCACGCGGCGCAGCCGGTGAGGCGCGGCGCACCCGGAGGCTACGGCGACGTCACGGCATCACCGCCACGCCGGCGCAGCGCCAGCGCCGAGAAGAGGGCGATCGCCCCGCCGACGCCGAGGGTGGCGAACGCCAGCCCCCAGGAGATCACGTTCGACCCCCACAGCAACGTCGCACCGTCGAACACCGCGCCGACGGCCAACGGGGCGACGGCACCGGCGGCGAACCCGGCCAGACCCCGCCAGGCGAGCACCGCCCCGCGGTAGCCGGCCCGCACCACCTCGGAGATCGCGGTGGTGAGCACCGGCGAGTCCCCGATGCACACGAAGGCGTAGGCGAGCGCCAGGGGGACCAACAGCGCCAACGGTGCGTGCACCAGCCACCCGATCCCGAACGAGAGCACCGCACCGGCCCCGGCCAGGGCCACCAGCGTGGGCCGGCGGCCCACCCGGTCGGAGAGGCGGCCCATCGTCAGGGCGGCGACGGCACCGAACAGATGCAGCCCCCCGGAGACGTAGGCCCCGGAGGCCGAGGCCCCCACCGCCTCCATCCCGCTGAACACGAACGCGGCCGCCAGGAACGCCGGCATCCACGCCCACATACCCAGCAGCTCCCAGGAGTGCGCGACGTAGCCGGAGAACAGCAGGCGGGTGTCCCGGTTGCGCAGCAGTTCGTCGGCGAGCTTCGTCTCCCGCGGGCGCGGATGGATGCGATTCTCCACCGGGCGCAGCGAGGCGATGAGCACCACCGCCCCGACCGCCGGGAGCAGCCCGGTGAGGACGAACGCCCCCTGCCAGCCGGCGATCGCGGCGCCGAGCCCGGCGGCTCCGAGCGAGGTGGCGTAGCCCACCGACGTCGAGGAGATCAGCCGCCCCATCGCGGTCCCGAGGCGCGAGGACTCGATCTCGTCGGAGAACACCATGATCAGCGGGGTGTACAGCCCACCCTGCGCCAACCCGACGACGGCGTAGAGCGCCATCGCGGTGCCCCAGTCGCGGGCCAGGAACCCGAACGCGATGCTGGCCACCGACGCGGCGACCGCCGAGATCACCACCATCCGCTTGGCACCCAGGCGATCGGCGATCATCGCGAACCCGAACAACGACGCGGCGTACCCGATCGTGAAGCTGGAGATGATCGCCCCGGCCGCGGTCGCGCTCAGCCCCCACTCGCTGGTCAGCAGCGGGATCGTGGCCGCGACCGTCATGAACGTGGCGAACAGCAGCACGCGGGCGCTGCACACCACGAGGACACGCTTGTCGGACATCGGTGACGACAGGGCCGGCCTCCCGGGGTGACGTACCTACATGAGCGGCACGACGCTAACGGGTCTGTAGGTCGGCGACGAGTTCGGCGACGAGCTCCGGCGCGTGGTCGAAGCCCCAGTTCCGGTGGATGGGCACCGCTGGACCATCAGCGCCGTGTCAGCCACCACGACGTCGCCGCGACCTGGGGGATACCCAGCCGGCGGATGCCCGGATCGTCGGTGGCGATCACCTCTTCGGCCAGGACCTCGATCGAGAACGCGTCGCCGAGACGCTCCTCGAGCTCCCCGACGTCGAGGACGAAGCCCCGCACGGCGGCGACCAGGCGGGCGCGGCTGACGAGCCTCGGCGGCTCGGGAAGCACCCACTGGTGCTCGTACACCGCACCACCGCCTTCGACGAGTCGCGTGAGGGCATCGGCGTACGCCCGGCGCGCCCGTGGCCCGAACAGGCTCATCAGCAACCCGCGGTCGACGACGAGGTCGAACGGACCATCGACGTCGAGGTGGCGCACGTCACCGGCACGGAAGTCGACCACCACGCCGGCGGCCCGGGCCTTCTGCCGTGCGGTGGCCAGTGGGCGGGCGGCGACGTCGATCCCGGTGACCTCCCAGCCACGGCGGGCGAGTTCGACGGCGTTGTCACCGGTGCCGCACCCGAGGTCCAGCGCCCGCCGCGGCCGTCCGCCGGGCCCCGGGTCGACGGCGTACGTGTCCAGGGCCCGCATCAGCTGCGGATCCGGGCGGTTGAGCTCCCACGTCGGGGTGGTGCGGTACATCCGGTCCCACAGACGGCTGGTGATGCCCATCTCCGGCCCCTTTCGACCCGAAGCCTGCCGACCCCAAGCCTGCCGACCCCAAGCCTGCCGACCCGATCCCTGCCGACCCGATGCCTGCGGGCCGATCAGCCCGCTCGGGGTGTGGCGGTCCATCGTGGCACATCGGGGCACCGGCCGACCGGCGAGGCTTGCGCGGCCGCCCGGGGGCGTGCGGTTCTGCCCTCACCCCCACTGACGGTAGGCCGACGGGGCCCGCCAGGCGACCAGCGCCTCGGCCGGCCAGGTGAGCAACAGCATCGCCAACCCGACGATGGGGGCGACGAACGCGATCACGAGGCCGAGGACGGTCATCGCCGCGCTGGCACCCCACCCGGCGAGGATCCAGCCGAACAACCCGTCGGGCATCGGCCGGCTCCAGGCGGCGACCGAGCCGGCGCGGACCAGGAGGAGGAGGTGGAGCACGGCGACGACGCTGAGCAGCGACAGGTACGGCACGACCGCCCCGACCGCGGTGGGATCACGACCCAGCAGGCTGGTGGGGTACGGGATCAGTGCCACCGAGCCCAGCAGCGCGAGGTTCACCCCGATCAGCACCGGCTCGAGCGCCCCCAGGTTCGCCAGGAAGCGGTGGTGGATCCACCAGAAGTTGGCCACCACCGCGAAGCTCAGCGCGAACGCGATCAACTCGCCAGGCTGGTCGAGGAGGGCGGCGAACGGCCGGTCCAGTGAGACGGCCGACGCGTCCAGGGCGAACCCGAGCAAGGTCAGGGCGATCGCGAACAGCGCGTCACTGAGGTTGACCACCCGGGTGAACTCCAGCCCGTCCCGGGCGAACCATCGCCGGCGACCGGCAGGTGTGCTCCCCGGTGCGCTCCCAGGCGTGCTCACCAGCGCCCCTCCCCGACGACACCGACGACGGCCGTCACGCGAGCGCGACCCCGGCGGCCCACAACCCGACGGCCATCGCGATGAGGAACACCAACGTGATCAGCGCCGCCCGACGCCATCCGAGCTCGACACCACCGTCCCCGGCGTCCCCGGCGCGTGCGTTGCGCGCGAACGCCACCATCGACCAGGCCAGCGCCGCGGCACCGGCGAGGTACAGGACGAGCACACCACCCGACAGCTCCGGCCCCCTCTCGACGGACGGCAGACGCTAGGCCCATGTGGCGGCGCCGGTCGCCAGGCACGCGTTCGGTTCCCACGGGTCCCTGTCCGTCCTCACGCCCGGTGGATCACCTCCTCACCTCCCCACTTCCTCACCGACGCGTTCGGTGGTCGCCGCCAGGCGCTGGCTGAGGACCCGCAGCAGCCCGACTCCCAGGCGCGGATGCTGGTGCAGCAGCCCGGAGAGGACACGGCCCGGCAGGAACCACCCGGTCAGCGCGGTCTCCGCGGCGCAGTCGGCGGTGGCGGGCGCGTCGTTGAGCACCGACATCTCTCCGAGGGAGTCCCCCGGTCCCAGAGTCGCGATCCTCGCGGTCCCGCCGGCGCGGGCCTGCGTCACCGCCACCCGACCCGACGTGATGAGCGTGACCCCGGTGGTGGGCTCACCTTGGCGGACGACCACCTCACCGGCCTCGTGGCGGCGCAGCTCGAGTCGTTCGGCGACGTGGACGAGGGTCGGCATGTCGACCTCCATGAAGACGTTCGTCTCCTTGAGGAACAGCACGCGTTCGATCATCGACGTCATGGGGTCTCCCGTCGTGGGTGCGTCCGAGCCACCCAGGCCGTTGCGGTCCGATTGCGTCGTGCCG
>SLDB01000207.1 GCA_007125475.1 Nitriliruptoraceae bacterium
CCGGGACTCGGACGTGGATCAGGTCGCGAAGGTCGCGCACGGTCTCCATGGCGTCGTCCTCGCCATGCTCACGACGGACGACGTAGTGCACTTCCCCCAGGTTGATCCAGGACATCAGGGGCCGGTCTCGGAAACTTCCTCGACGCGCTGTGAGGAGGGACGAGGTCGTCAGCGGTGCTCTCAGCTGCGAATGACCTGGTCAGGCACGCTCGGAGGGACGGACCGCTCGTTCCGCAGCGGCAAGACCGAAACTGGCGATCACCGCCAGCGCGAACACCGTCAGCACTCCGCCGATGCTCTGCATGGCATCGGGGAAGAACACGATGGCCAACGCGATGGCGATCATCACCATGCCCCCGACCAGCTTGAGTAGGCGGCCGTGGCGCTCTTGGAGCTTGGTGACCCGCATCGTGTACACCGCTGCAGCGAAGATGACCAACTCATCGAGGAGGTAGACCGACAAGTAGACGCCGAGCAACGACCCGAACTCGGCACCGCTGAGTTCGGCTGACCGCATCAGATCACTCCAGATCACGGGGAACCCGGCGGTGCACGGCAGCTCGATCAGCGCGATGCCCCCGGCCATGACGATGGTGCCCACCAGCGCGGCGGGCAGGCTCACCCCGGGGCGGATCAGCGCGCGGGCCCGGCGGTAGATGGCGGGCTTGCGCGCCTCGGGGATGGTGAACGACACGCCCCGCTTGAACCAGAAGAAGTCCTTGACGTTGACCAGGCCGAAGGTGAGGGCGAATGCGGCGACCACCAGGCGGAGGCCGTCCATGGCCGAGACCAAGCCGAGCGTGGAGTACACGCCGACGATGAACAGCCCGTAGATCAAGGTGGTGACGACGAGGAACGTGGCCCCGATGGCCATCACCCGCCGCCGGGAACCAGTCTGAAGCACCAGTGCCAGGAGGACGGTGAGCACCCACAGCGAGCAGGGGTTGAACCCGTCGACCAGCGCGATGAGCACCGTGGACAACAAGGTGGAACGGCCGCTGAGGTCCATGTCGCCGGCCAGGGGGAGGTCGATCACCGCCGAGCCCGGCCCCTCGGAAGCGGGAGCCTCCTCCGGAGGCCGGGTCTCGTCGCGCAGGCCGAGGACCGTCGACTCGATCGAGCGTCCGATGGCCCCGCTGTAGCCGGACCACGACCGGTTGCCCACCACGATGAACGGAACGGCATCGGCCGACCTCCCGAGGTCGTCGGCGACCTGCTCCATCCGGGCCCGGTTGCCGGCGTCGTACCAGACCTCGAACGTGCGTACTTCGATGCCATCCTCGAGCTCGGCGAACCCGGCCAGTTCCTCGATGGCGTCGTGGCAGTAGGGGCAGCCGTCGCCCCAGTAGATGTCGATGACGATTTCGTCGCCGTCGGGGTCGGGAGCGGTGATCTCGCCGGCGGAGGTCGCGGTGGCGCTGCTGGCCGAGGCGGCTGCGATTCCCATGAGGAGACCTGCCAGCAGCACCACGATCCGGCCTGACGGGATCAACACGATCCTCGACGCTAGCGGTCAGTCCCGCCCGTGAGCTTCCGCAGCTCGGACGCCCGAGACAGTCTCCTAGGATCGTCCCATGCGCCAGATGCCTCGCGCGGTCCGCCTCCACCCCGCGTTCGACGATCCCGACGCCGTGCTGGCCCTCGTCGAGGGGGCCGGCCCGTACTGGCCGCTCGCCCGCTACGCCCACTCCCGCAGCGAGCGGGTCGCCCTCGGTGCCGAGGCCCGCAGCGTCTTCGTGCCGCCCTGGTTCCGACAGGACTTCGCCGTCGCCGGCTCGGCCCTGGTGCCGGGCGCCGAGACGATCCTGCACAACCCTCGGTTCGTCGATGCGGCGCGCGGGGTGTACGGCGACGAGGTCGTGGTCATGCCCACCACCGTCTACGTGAACGTGATGGGCGCAGCTCCGTTCCCGTTCGTCCCCCACGTCGACGTCCCCGCCTTCCGCGGCGTCACCCGCGCCGACCACCCGGTCTGGCTGCTCCACCAGATGCAGGCCGCGGGCCTCTTCGAGCGCTGGCGCATCCACATCGCGACCGCTGTCTCCTGGTTCTGGGACGGGCCCGGCGGCGACTTCCACTACTGGCCCGATGGTCCCGACGGTGCGCCGGCGGTCGAATCACCGCCGTTCGACAACGTGGCGATCGTGGCCGACAACGAGATCACCTACCACGGCGTGGGTCCGGTCGGCCGAGAGGACGACGAGTTGCCCCTCGGGCTCGGGCTCGACGCCGAGCTGGTGCGCGCCGGGGCCGGTTGGGCGGTGGTCGACCACGGGGAGGTCCGCGCCCGCTACCCGCTCCGCTCCATGCGGATCACCCTGTCGTGGAAGGCCGACGTCCATGCCGACGAGGCGGCCGCAACTCGCTGCGCCGACGGCTCGGACGACCTCACCCTCGAGCAGGTGGTGGATCGGTTCCTGGAGGACCTGCGTCGCCGCGGGGTCGACGTCGCGGCACCCGACGACCCCCACCACGATGAAGCGTGGATCGGTGCGCTCGCCGCCGTGTACCGCCCGCTGGCTCCGGCGATCAGGAGTGGCTGATGCGGGTCGTCGTGGACGGAAGGGCAGCGAGGCGGGTCACGCCGATCGGTTCCGCTCACCTGGCACACGTTCCCTGACTGCCTTGCGTCGGTTCGGAGCGCGGCGGGGAGCAGACCCGTCACGTGAACAGGTTCACCGCCGGTATCAGCACGATGAGGAAGAGCACGGTCATCGCGGCGCCGGCACGGAGGTAGTCCACTACCCGGTAGCCGCCCGGGCCCATCAGCAGCGCGTTCACCTGGTGGGTGGGCAGCAGGAAGGCATTGGAGGCCGCCAGCGCCACGATCAGGCCGAACTGCGCAGGGTCGGCGTCGACACCGATCGCGACGTTGACCGCCAGCGGCACGAGCAGGACGGTGGCGCCCACGTTCGAGACCACGAGGGTGAAGACCGTTGCGAGGACGGCCACGGTCAGCTGCACACCCCACGGCGGCAGCCCTCCGGCAGCCCCGATGACCCCGTCGGCGATCCACGCGGCGGTGCCGGTGGTCTCCACCGCCTGGCCGAGTGGGATGAGCGCAGCCAGCAGGAACACCGTCTTCCAGGACACTGCCCGGTACGCCTCGTCGGGGGTGAGGACACCTGTGACCATCACCACGGTCGCGCCGGTCATCAGGGCCAGCGAGAGCTGGAGGTCGCCGAAGATCACGAGCCCGAGGGCGAGGAGCAGCGCGCCGACCGCCCACCAGCGCTTGGCCGAGCGTGGCGGCTCCGGCGTGTGCTCGGTGAGCACCACGAAGGACGGATCGTCGTCGAAATCGGCGAGCCGCTGCCACGGAGCGAACACGATCATCACGTCGCCGCCGCTGAGCTGCCGGTTCCGCAGGTCCTCGGTGATCACCTCGCCGCGGTGGTGAAGCCCGAGCAGGACCATGCCGTGCTGGTGGCGCAACCGCAGGTCCTCGACTCGCTTGCCGGTGACCTCTGAGCCGGGGCGGACGACGACCTCGGCGAGGCCTGCGTGCTCATCGTCGCGGAGCACCGTGAACGGATTCTCCTCGCTGCGGCGGAGTCCGTGGTGCGCGACGAAACGGTCGACCTCGTCCTCGGGGCCCACCAGCGCGACGGTGGATTCTGCGGTGAGGCGCTCGTCGCGAGACGGGCCGAGCGCCACGCCCTCGTGGTCGCTGACCGCCACGATCCGGACGCGCCCGGACTGGGCCTCGATCCCGCCGACGGTGTCGGCGAGCAGTGGGCTCCCGCGGGGCACCCAGGCGGGCTGGAACTCCCGATCGAGCCCGTAGATCGACTCGACGTCAGGCAGGGCGGCCGACGCCCCACGCCCAGCGGGTACGGACGGCAGCAGCCACCGGCCGGCGAGCGCGAAGAGGGCGATGCCCGAGGCGAGGATCGCCAATCCGATGGGCGTGGGGGCGAACAATCCGTACGGCGCGATCTCCTGGCCGGTGTTGCCGGCCGAGGCGGCGAGCAGGTCGTTGAGCAGGATCAGCGGCCCGGACGCGACCAGCGTCAGCGTGCCGCCGAGGATCGCGGCGAACCCCATCGGCATCAGCAAGCGAGACACGGCCAGGCCGGTGCGTTCGGCGACCCGCTCCACCACCGGGAGGAACAGCGCGGCGGCCCCGATGTTCTGCAGGAACGCGCTGATGGCTCCGACCGTCGCCGACACCGAGACCAGCACCCTGCGTTCGGTCTCCCCGCCGACCCGGAGCAGCCAGGCGGCGACCGAGCGCATCACACCCACCCGGTCCAACCCTGCGCCGAGGATCATCACGGCGATGATCGAGATCACCGCATTCGAGGAGAACCCGGCGAACACCTCGCCGGCGGGGACGAGGCCGGTGAGGCCGATGATGACCATCACCCCGATGGCGGCGACGTCGATTCGCACGACCTCGCTGACGAAGAGGGCAACGGTGGCGGCGAGGATGACGAGCAC
>SLDB01000312.1 GCA_007125475.1 Nitriliruptoraceae bacterium
CTCCGAGGAGGCACGGATCTACGAGTACGACCCGGTCGGCGGGCGCTACGTCGGGACCGACCACGCCGCCACCGGGAGCGGGTCGCTGGCTGCCCGCGCAACGCTCAAGCGCCTCGCCGACCCGACGGCGCCGGCCGACGCCGCCGTGCGGGCGGCGATGGAGGCCCTCGTCGACGCCGCCGAGGAGGACTCGGCCACCGGGGGGCCGGACCTGATCCGCCGCGTCTACCCGATCGTCGCGGTGATCGACGACGACGGGTACCGCGAGCTCACCGTCGACGACGTCGCCGCCCACGTCGAGGCGGTGTTCGACGCCCGACGCCGCTGACCGGGACCGAACCCTCCCCAGACCCGTCGAAGGCAAGGAGCGCCCCCGTGGCCGCGAACTTCTACGTCGCCCCCGAACAGCTGATGAAGGACCGGGCCGAGTACGCCCGGAAGGGGATCGCCCGTGGGCGCGCCCTGGTGGCGGTCGAGTACGCCGCCGGGGTGGTGTTCGTCAGCGAGAACCCGTCCAGCTCGCTGCACAAGACCTCCGAGATCTACGACCGGATCGCGTTCGCCGCGGTCGGTCGCTACAACGAGTTCGAGGCCCTGCGGGTCGCCGGGATCCGGCTCGCCGACGTCAAGGGCTACCAGTACGCCCGCGAGGACGTCACCGCCAAGCCACTGGCGAACGCCTACTCGCAGGCGCTGGGCACCAGCTTCATGGGGGAGACCAAGCCGTTCGAGGTGGAGCTGCTCATCGCCCAGGTCGGTGACGGCCGCGTACGTGAGGCGGATCCGTCCGATCCACAGCTGGAGCTGTTCCACATCCTCTACGACGGCTCGATCGTCGACGAGCACCGGTTCGTCGCGATCGGCGGAGAGACCGAGCCGCTGACCCGGGAGCTCGAGTCCCGCTGGAGCCACGGCCTCGCCCGTGACGAGGCGGTCCGCACCGCCGTCGGGGCGTTGACGGCCGTCTCCGACCGGACGATCACCGCCGACGTCCTCGAGGTCTCCGGCCTCGACGCGGACCTGCCGCGGCGACGGTTCTTCCGCCTGGGCACCGACGAACTCCGTGGGGTCCTCGAGGACTGACGCGGCGTGGTTCGTGCCACCTCCCCGCGCCCGAGGTGGCGTGGTGGGCGACGGATCGCCGCGCCCGACGCCGCGATCGGGCACCATCGTGGCTCGACGGTCACGGCCGGAGGTCTCCGGCGACCGACCGGCCAGGGACGAGGGCGACGTGCGACGACGGATCTTCGGGATCGAGAACGAGTACGGCGTGACGTGCACGCTGAAAGGACAGCGCCGGCTCAGCCCTGATGAGGTGGCGCGGTACTTGTTCCGCCGGGTGGTGTCCTGGGGACGGTCGTCGAACGTGTTCCTCGAGAACGGCGCGCGCCTCTACCTCGACGTCGGGTCGCACCCGGAGTACGCCACCCCGGAGTGCGATTCCCCGCTCCAGGTCGCGACCCACGACCGTGCCGGGGAGCGGATCCTGGAATCGTTGGTCCTGGGGGCCGAGGCCCGTCTCGCCGAGGAAGGGGTGACCGGGCGGATCAGCCTGTTCAAGAACAACACCGACAGCGCCGGGAACTCGTACGGCTGCCACGAGAACTACCTCGTCGGGCGGGTCGGGGAGTTCCAGCGGCTGGCCGAGGCGTTGATCCCGTTCCTGGTCACCCGTCAGGTCTTCGCCGGGGCCGGGAAGGTGCTCAACACCCCCAGGGGGCCGATCTTCGCCCTGGCGCAACGCTCCGAACACATCTGGGAAGGCGTGTCCTCGGCGACGACGCGGTCCCGACCGATCATCAACACCCGCGACGAACCCCACGCCGACGCCGAACGTTTCCGACGCCTGCACGTCATCGTCGGCGACTCGAACATGTCCGAGTACACCACGTGGCTGAAGGTCGCCACCTGCGACCTGGTGCTGCGGATGCTCGAAGAGCAGCCGGTGATGCGCGACCTCAGCCTGGAGAACCCGATCCGGGCGATCCGCGAGGTCAGTCACGACCTCACCGGCCGGGCGACGGTGCAGTTGGCCAACGGCCGCCGGATGCAGGCGCTGCAGGTCCAGGAGGCGTTCCTGGAACGGGTGGAACGCTACGTACAGTCCAGCCACGACGGCGACGAGGCCGCCAAGCACGTGGTCGCCGAGTGGCGCCACGTCCTCGAAACCCTCGCCGACGACCCCCTGCGGCTGGGACGCCAGCTCGACTGGGTCGCCAAGCACCAGATCGTCGAGGCCTACCGTGCCCGGCACGAGCTGTCCCTGAGCGACCCGCGGGTGCAGATGCTCGACCTGGCCTACCACGACGTCGTCCGCGAGCGGGGTCTCTACCACCTGCTGCGACGGCAGGGACGGGTCGAGTGCGTCCTCGACGACGACGACGTCGAGGCGGCGACATCGATCCCGCCACAGACGACGCGGGCGGCGCTGAGGGGCCGGTTCATCACCGCAGCGAAGGCCCATCGACGCGAGTACACCGTCGACTGGGTGCACCTGAAGCTCAACGACCACGCCCAGCGCACCGTGCTGTGCAAGGACCCGTTCCGCGCCGAGGACGAACGCGTCGACCGCCTCATCGAGTCGATGCGCTGACGGTGCCACGCCTGCGCGGCCGGAGCCGGTCGCCCTCGTAGGCTCACCGTTGTCGGGCGGAGCGGTGACGACCAGGAGTCCGCAGGTGGGTGCGAAGGTCGAGCGGTTGGTGAACCTCACCATCGCGCTGCTGGAGACCCGTGCGCCGCTGAGCCTCGACGAGCTGCGCCGCCGCACCGGCTACTACACCGACGGGGACCTGCAGAGCACCCGCCGGATGTTCGAACGCGACAAGGACGACCTGCGCCGCCTGGGTGTCCCGATCGAGGTGCGCCCGGTGCCGTTCAGCGAGGAGTACGGCTACCTGGTGCCGCGGTCGGCGTACGAGCTCCCCGACGTCGAGCTCACCGGGGAGCAGGTGGCCGCACTCGCCCTCGCCGTCCGGCTCACCGGCGGGCAGGGCACGCCGTTGGCGCTGGCGAAGCTCGCCGCACGAGCCCCGGACCCCGTCGATCTGCCGTCCCCGGCCGCGACCCGGGTGCATCTCCCCGGTGACCCGTTGGATGAGGTCGCCGACGCGATCGTCTCCCGTACCCCGGTGACGTTCGACTACCGCACCGCCGCCGGGGTCGCCGGTTCCCGGCGCGTTGATCCCTACGGGGTCGCCCAGCGCCGGGCGGCGTGGTACCTCGTGGGGCGCGACCACGACCGCGACGCCCTCCGGGCGTTCCGGTTCGACCGGATGACCTCGACGCCGCGGCCGGCCGGTGCGCCAGGGGCGTACACCGTCCCCGACGACGTCGACGTCGCCGCGGCCGTCACCGGCCCCGAAACCGACCGGGTCGAGGTCACCGTGGCCGCCGCTCCCAGGGTGGCGTGGATGATCGCGCAACGCGGTGGCCACCCCACCGGCGCCACCCACGACGGCCGCCCGGTGTACCGCCTCACCGGCGTGGACACCGTGCGTGACCGTGCGTGGCTGCTGGGGCTGGGGGCCGACGTCGTCGTCCTCGATCCACCACCGCTCCGCGACGCGGTGGTCGAGGGGCTCCGAGCCTGCCTGGCCGCGCACGCCGAGGTCGACGCGTGAGCGCGACCGACGACGTCGCGCGCATGCTCACGCTGGTCCCGTGGCTCCTGGAGCGCCCCGGCGCGAGCCTCACCGAGGTCGCCGACGCGTTCGGGGTCGACGTCGCCACCGTCCGTGACGACCTCGGCCACCTCGACTTCTGCGGGCTCCCCGGACTCGGTGGTGGCGACCTCTTCGAGGTCTCGATCGTCGGCGACCGGGTGGTGCTGCGGATGGCCGACGAGCTGCGCCGTCCGCTGCGCCCGACGGCAGCCGAGGCGTTGCGGCTGGTGCTCACCGTCGACTCGGTCGCCGAGGCCCTCGGCGACGAGGTCCCGGCGCTGCGTGACGCGGTCGAGCGGATCCGTACGGCGCTGGGTGTCCCCGAGCACGTCGCCGACGTCGTGGGGGATCCCGGTCCCCGGACGCTGACCGCGTGCCGCGACGCGATCCGCACCGGACGCCGGCTGCGACTGCGTTACCAGGGCCGGGCCGACGACGAGCCACGGCGTCGTGACGTCGATCCGTGGGAGCTGCACGTCGTCGACGGAGCGTGGTATCTGCAGGCCCACGACACCGCCGCCGGGGGTCGCCGGGTCTTCCACCTCGAGCGCGTCGCGGACGTCACCGTCCTCGACGAGCCGGTGGCGGTCCCCGCCCCCGACGACCTGCAGCCGCCGCGGTACGTGCCGGCCCCCGACGACCTGTCGGTCACCCTGGAGGTGACCCCGGCCGCGCGCTGGATCATCGACGTCGTCGACGTCGATGAGGTCGACGAGCTCGACGACGGGCGAGCCGTCATCACGGTGCGCACCGACGCTCCGGCGTGGCTGGC
>SLDB01000063.1 GCA_007125475.1 Nitriliruptoraceae bacterium
ACGGGGCAGGTCGAAGCCCAACGACGTCACCGCCGTGAACACCACGAACCGTCGGAGGTTGTCGGTGACCGGGTCGCCGGGGACGAAGGAGATCCCGGTGCCCTCGGCGAGGACGAACGGCCAGAAGGAGAGGTTCAGCAGGAGTCCGTAGAGCAACCCGGCCACGAAGGCGTAGGCGGCCAGCACGGCGAGTTCGGTGCCGCCACGCAGCCGCCGGGGGAGCACCCCGGCGCCGGCGGCGATCCACGCCGCGCCCAGCATCTGGTACGGCAGCCACGGGCCGACACCGGCGGTGGTGAGCGCCGAGGCGAACAGGGTCGTCGCCCCCAGGACGAACCCGAACCCGGGTCCGTACACCCGGCCGGCGAGGACGAGGAGGAAGAACACCGGCTCGAAACCGGCGATCCCGGTGCCCAGCGGGCGGATCGCGGCGCCCACCGCCGTGAGGACGCCGAGGACCGCGACCGCCTTGGCGTCCATCCCGTCGTCGGCGATCTCGGCGAGGACGACGGCGATCACCAGGACCAACAGCACCCCGAACAGCAGTGGGGCGTCACGGAGCCCGACGAGCGTCGAACCCGGGTCGGCGAGCAGCGGCCAGGTGAACGCAGCCGCCCCGATCACGGAGGCCAGCAGCACGGCGGCGGTGGCCCGGGGCCGCAGCGCGACCGCCCGGGGCCGTGGTGCTGAGGTGGGAAGGGCCGGGTTCACGGCAGCACCCCCAGGGCGTCGGCGACCTCGGGGACGGTGAGCCACGGCAGGGGGGCGAGGATCTTGGCGACCTGGGGTGCGAACGAGGGCGAGCCGACGACGACCTCGGCGGTCGGTCCGTCGACGACGACCTCGCCGTCGGCGATCACGACGGTCCTGGAGGCCAGCTCGGCGACCAGCTCCACGTCGTGGGTGGCCAGGACGACCGCGGTCCCCTGTGCCGCGAACCCTCGCAGTACCTCGGTGAGGCGTTCCTTGGCGCGGTAGTCCAGCCCGCGGGTGGGCTCGTCCAGCAGCAGCAGCGGCGGTGCCCCGGTCATCACGATCGCCAGGGCGAGACCGAGGCGCTGACCCTCCGACAGGTCGCGGGGATCCCGCTGGGGTGCCACCTCGGGGGTGATGCGGCTCAGGAGCCCCGCACAGGTCCCGGGCTGGGCGTCGGCGTCGCGGTCGGCGTCGTCGCACTCGCGGCCCACCGTGTCGGCGTACAACAGGTCGCCGGGTTGCTGAGGGACGAGCCCGACCAGCCGGATCAGCTCCCGGGGGGTGAGCCGCGCCGGATCGGTGCCGGCGACCCGGAACCACCCTGTCTGGGGACGGTGCATCCCCACGAGGCCGTGCAGCAACGTGGTCTTCCCCGCCCCGTTCCGCCCCATCACGGCGACGACCTCTCCCGGGTGGACCTCGACGTCGACGTCCCGGAGGGCGTAGAGCTCCCCGAGCCGTACCGAGGCGGCCGAGACCTGCGCGAGCGGCTGTGCACCGGGCCGCGCGACACCGTCGGCGCGGGTCGGGGACCGGCCCTCGAGGCGTTCGCGGAGGCCGGCGGCGTGCCGACGGGCATCCCTGACGGTGAGTGGCAGTGGGTGCCAACCGGCGACGCGGCCGAGCTCGACGACCGGCGGAGCGACCGGTGCGGTCCGAAGGATCTGCTGTGGGGTGCCGACGGTGACCGAGCCGTCCCCGGGGACGTGGACGACGCGGTCGGCGTACTGCACGACGCGTTCGAGCCGGTGCTCGGAGAGCAGCACGGTGACGCCCAGGTCGTGCACGAGGCGCTGCAGCGCGGCCAGGACCTCCTCGGCGGCCGGGGGGTCGAGCGCGGACGTCGGTTCGTCGAGGACCAGGACGCGGGGGTGGGCGGTGAGGACCGACCCGATCGCAACGCGCTGGCGCTGGCCGCCGGAGAGCTGCGCGAGCGGTCGGTCGCGGAGCTCGGCGAGCCCCAGCAGGTCCAGGACCTCCTCGACGCGGCGGCGCATGACGTCGGGAGGGATCCCCAACGACTCCATGCCGTACGCCAGCTCCTCCTCGACGACGTCGGTGACGAACCCGTCACCCGGGTCCTGGCCGACGACCCCGACGACGTCGGCGAGGTCCCGGGGCCGGTGGGTCCGGGTGTCGCGGCCGGCGACGGTGACCCGGCCGGCGAGCTCACCGCCGGTGAAGTGCGGCACCAGCCCGTTCACCGCCCGCAGCAGCGTCGTCTTCCCGGAGCCGGTGCGACCGACCACGAGGCAGAGCTCACCCTCGGGGACGTGGAGGTCGACCCCCACCAGGGTCGGGCAGCTGGCTGAGGGGTAGGTCACCGTGACGGCGTCGAAGTCGATCACCGGCCGACCCCGACCGGGGTGGTGTCGGTGTGCGTCGTGGTCCGACGCCGCCGGCCGGTGCCGCGCCGGTGGTCGCGGAGCACGGTCACCGGCGGGGGGGTGCACCATGCCGGCGCGGTCGCGAGCACTGCGCCGACCGCGGCGGCCAGCGGCAGCGTCGGTACGACCAACGGGTCCGTGATCGGGTGCATCGCCGCCGGTTCGGTGATCCCCGAGATGATCGCGCCGGCGGCCGCGGCGACCCCGCGTGCCACGGTGAGGAGCTCGGGGAGCCCCCAGGTGTCGGGGCGGTAGCGCGTGCGCACCGCGCGACGCCCCCCGAGGACGAGCCCGGCCGCGGCCGTGAGCACCCCGACGGCCAGGACCGGCCCGGCCAGGGCGACGACGCCACCGGCGTCGAGGATCCCGTACAACCCGATCACGATCCCCAGCAACCCGGTGAGCACCAAACCCGCCGTCGTCCGTCGGACCGACGCCGGCACGTCGGCCCTGCGCCCGTAGCCACGCGAATCCATCGCCGCCGCCAGGGACAGGGATCGCTCGAGGGCGTCCTCGATCACCGGCATCGCCACCGAGACCAGGCTGGAGACTCCCCGGTCCGGGCGACCACGCAACCGTCGGGCGGCGCGGATCCGCTGCACGGAGGCCACCAGGGACGGCGCGAACGACAGCGCGACGACGACCGCGACCCCCACCTCGTACAGGGCGGCGGGGAGGCAGGCCAACAGGCGCCGCGGGTTGGCCAGCGCGTTCGCGGCCCCGATGCACGCCAACAGCGTCGCCAGCCGGAGCCCTTCGGCGAACGCCGCGGCGGTGCTCTCCAGCGTGACCACCCCGCCGACGGTGATCCCGGCCACCCATGCCGGGAGCCGCGCCTCCGGGAGGGTGAACAGCACCGTCGCCCCGGTCGCCTCGCCGAAGATCACCTGAGCGACGAAGCGGACGGCGAGGACGACGAGCCCGAGTTTGAGGAACACCACGAAGGAGCGTGCCCAGGGCGCGGTGGTCCGCCGTGCGGAGACGACGTGTCCGGCGACCACGAGGACGAGGAGGAGGAGGAGCGGGTTGTGGGTCCGTGTCGCCAGCGTCGCCAGCCCGAGCGCCCACACCCACCACGCCCCCGGGTGGAGCGGACGTGGGAGGCGGAGCTCGTCGGCGAGGCGCACGTCAACCCTCCCGGCGCCGGCGCATCGCACCCGCGGCGAGGATCGCGGTGACCAGCACCGCGGTGACGATCGGGCCCGTCATCGAGGCGGTGTCACCCGCCGACTCGCTAGCAGCGAGCGCACGCTGGTCGGTGTCGTCGGACACACCGGTCTCCGACGCCGGAGAGCCACTGGCACCGGCCGCGGCCGGGTCCGGGCCGGGATCGTCGTCGGCCGTGTCCGCCTCGGCGTGCTCCGGTTCACCGCCCGTGGCGTCGTCGGTCCCCCGGGCGTCATCGTCCGGCCCGGCGTGCTCGGTGTCCTCGGAGCCGCCGGAGGCTTCCGCCCCCGCATCCGGGTCGTCGGTCCCGTTTCCGGTCGCGGCGCCGGTGCCGGGGTCGGATCCGGACCCGGATCCGGATCCGGATCCGGACTCGGAATCGGACCCAGCGCCGCCGGAGTCACCCGACCGCGCCCCGCCTCCGCCGGAGGCGGCCGGGGATCCGCCGTCGGTCGATCCACCGGCGTCGTCGTCGCTGGAGTCGTCGCCATCGGGGTCGGTGGGCGGTGGTGCCGGTGGCGGCACCGAGGGAGGGTCCCCGCCGCCGAACGCCCAACCCTCGACGGTCCCCGGGGCGGGGTCACGTTGGCCCGCGCCCTGGTTGCTGTAGTTCCAGCTCCCACCGGCCTCGGCGTGCCAGTACGACCAGTACGCGTCCGCCGGGGCACCGTTGCAGGGGTCGGGTCTCGCGTCGATGGTGCACACCATCCCGGGTACCCGGGGCACGAACGCGTACTCGTGTCCGGCGGCGCGGAGTGCCTCGAGCCCCGATGCGGGATCGTCGGGGGCGCACCGCACCGACGTCGGCCCGTCGACGCCGCCGGCGTCGACGACGACCCGCACGCCGTCGCAGGCCTCGACGGCCTCGGCGGGGGTCGCGGTGGGCGCGACCGC
>SLDB01000002.1 GCA_007125475.1 Nitriliruptoraceae bacterium
CATGTTCGCGACGTCAACGTCGGGGGCGTTGTCGGCGACGTAGTCGAGTCCGGCGATCACCGTGCTGGCATTCCCGCTGCCGCGGTCATCGAGGACCTTCACCGCCCACAGGCGGGCCCCCGGAGCGACGCCGACCACTCCGAGGTCGTTGTCGAGCGCCGCCGCGGTCCCGGCGACGTGGGTGCCGTGGCCGTGACCATCGGAACCACCTGCGGAGCACGAGTACGTCCGCTGGTGCGGTGGGCCACCACTGTGGCTCATGCACTCCACGGCGCGCGTGACGTGCAGGTCCGGGTGCGAGGCGTCGATGCCGGTGTCGAGGACGGCGATGGTCGCATCGACCTGCCCGCCGCCGCCATCCGTCGGGATCTCCTTGTTGTCGTGGGCATACACCCGGCGGATCCCGGTCGGGACCTCCTGTGCCACGATCGTGGCTTCGGCGTCGATCTCGACGTAGGCGATCCGCGGGTCGTTCTCCAGGGCCGCCAGCCGTCCCTCGGGCACGCTGCCGGAGAAGCCCTGCAGGGCGTGCTGGTACACGAACCCGAGCTCGAGGCCGTGACGCCGGGCGACGGCTTCGGCGGCGCCGACGCCGCGTACGTCTTCGTCGAACACGGCGATGACGTCGACCCGGTCCGCCGCGGCCCCCGGGGACGCCGAGGTGGCCGGAGCCAGCATCGACACCGCGAGCGCCGCCACGGCGCACACCGTGACCAGCCGTCGGATTCGTCCCATGGTGAACCTCCAACGGTGGCCATGACCGCCGCGAACTGTTGGGCGTCGGCAGGCCTCCAACGGAACTTTAGACCATCGCTGAACGCTCGACCAGAACGAGATCCACGGATTCAGTGATCCCGGGTCAGTCCCCGCTGTTCGTGGCGACGTAGGAACCCGATCACCGCCGAAGAGCACGTCTCCGGGTGCGAGAGCACGATGCCGTGCCGTGAATCGGGGATGAAGACGTTCTGCACGTGCGCCACGAACCGCGCCAGGTGCTGGGCGTGGCGTGGGTCGACGAACGGGCTCTGCCCGACGAGGTTCAACGTGGGCACCTCGGCGACGCCCACGGCCCGTTCCTCCAGATCGATATCCAGGAGGCACTCGACCACCCCGGCGACGACCTGAGGGGCGAGGCGCTCCTGCACCTCGACGACCCAGCGGTGCAACGCATCGGGCACCTGCTCACGCTCGAAGCGGGCATCGACGAGTTGCCGGCTCCAGGCCTCGACACCCCCCGGCTGGCGGACCAACTCCGGCCAGCCCGCGATGTTCGCCACCCAACCGCCCTTCCACGCCGTCGAGCACGTCGTCAACGAGGCGACACGATCGGCGCCGAGCGCGCAGGCCAGCGCGGCGCACACGGTGCCGCCGAACGACTCACCGACGAGGTGGACCCGTTGCACGCCACGGGCGTCGAGCACGCCCAGCAGATCGCCGGTGAACGCCTCGATGGTCGGCTCGTGGTCGTGCCAGGCGTCGGTCGAGCCGCCGTGTCCGCGCAGGTCGACGGTGATCACCGGGTGTTCGGCCACGATCCGGCGCACCCATGGGGCCCACGCACGACGGTCCAGACCGATGCCGTGCTGGAGGAGGACCGGCGCCGGCCCGTTGGTCGACTCCCACGGGCCGCGCAGGTCGAGGTGTTCGTAGGCGATCCCGTCCGCGGTCCGTCCCGTCACGTGCATCAGCCACTCCTCGTCGGGTCCGGCGCCAACCCTTCGGTCACGGTCCCCGCCCGCCCACCGCACGCCGGTCGGGCGTGCTACCGACCCCGATACCGGCACACCACACCCACGGCAACGGGCGGGTCAGACGAACTGCGTGATCCACAACGCCACCTGCGGGTAGAAGAACAGCAGGAACGGCATCGTCAGCACGATCAGGGCGATCGGCACCGCCGAACGCGTGATCCGCGACATCGAGATCTCGGGTGCCACGCCCTGCATCACGAACAGGCACAGCCCGACCGGCGGGGTGATCTGACCCAGTTCGATGAACACGATCAGCATGATCCCGAACACGATCGGGTCGTAGCCCAACTCGATCACCACCGGGAAGATCACCGGCAGGGTGAGCAGCATCAGCGACAGGCCGTCGACGACGGCGCCCAGCGCGACATAGAGCAGCACCAGGACCAGGAAGAACGTGAACGGGGCGAGGCCGAGTTCGGTTACGAAGGTGACGAGGTTGCGGGTGATCCCGGCGTTGACGACCGCGAACGACAGGATCTGGGCCCCGACGATGATGAAGATCAGCATCGCGGTGATCTTCACCGCGCCTTCGAGACAGGCCCGCAGCGTCTTCCACCCGAGGTCACCGAGGAAGAACCCGACGAGGTAGGCGCCGACGGCGCCCAGCGCGGCCGCTTCGGTCGCCGTGGCCAACCCCAGGTAGATCGAGCCGAGGACGACGAGCATCAACAGGATCACTGGCAGGGCATCGGCCGCACCACGCCAGCGGTCCCCCCACGTCGCCCGCTCCGTCGCCGAGGGCACCAGGTCGCGGTTGAGCAGGACCCGGGTGGCGATGTAGGCGGAGAACATCACCGACAGCAGCAGGCCGGGGATCATCCCAGCCATGAACAGCCGGGTGACCGAGACCTCGACGATGGAGGCGTACACCAGGGCCGCGATGCTCGGCGGGATGATCATCCCCACCGAGCCCCCACCCAGCAGCGAGCTGATCGTGAGCTGACGGTCGTAGCCGCGCTCCTTCATCTCCGGGTAGGAGACGGTGCCGATCGCCGCCATCGTCGCGACACTCGAGCCGCTGATCGCCGAGAACAGGCTGGACGCGGCGATGTTGGAGTGCAGCAGCCCGCCCGGCAGCGCCCGCAGCCACACCGACACCCCACGGTAGAACCGCGTGCTCACCCCGCTGCGGAGGATGAACTCCCCCATCAGGATGAACAGCGGGATCGCGGTGAGGACGAAGCTGTTCACCGAGTTCCAGGCGATCGACCCCAGCGTCGCGGTGCGGCCGAACCCGCTCTCGACGATGATCGCGAGGACCCCGGCAGTGCCGAGAGCCAGCGCGATCCACTGACCGAGCCCGAGCAGCAGCAGCAGCACCACCGTCAACAGGATCAGCGCGATGTACCACTCCATCGCTCACCCCTGTCCGTGTCCGACGCACACGTCGTGGTACGTCACGAGGGGTGCCACTTGTCGGTGCGGATCGTCCCCGGCGACTCGTCGGCGACCACCCCCTTGCCGACCAGGTGGTTGACCGGGTTGATCAGGATCGCCACCAGCTGCACGGTGAGTGCGACGGAGCCGATCGCCACGATCGACTGGGGGATCCACAGCGGTGCCTCGAGGACCCCGATGCTCTCGGTCCCGCGACGCCAGGACTCGAACGCGAACGCTGAACTGCGCCACGTCAGGACCCCCATGAAGCCCAGTGAGACCACCGCGACCAGACGGATCATCCACGACTGCACACGTGTGCCGAGCTGACCGATCAGCAGGTGGACACGGATGAACGAACCGTCCCGCAGCGCGGCGGCCAACCCGGCGTAGACCAGGGCGACCAGCAGGTACTGCGACAACTCGTTCACCCCGCGGACACCGGCGCCGATCGTGGCCCGCATCACGACGTGTGCGGCCACCATCACCGCCATCGCCGCAAGCGACGCCATCGCGATCGCCGCCATCACGTCGACGATCGCGTTGTGCGTGCGGCTCACCGCCCGGACCGCCCTGCCGGCCATCAGCGTCCCTTCACCCACGCGGCACACCCCGGCCGGAGCCTTGTGCTCCCGGGTCCCGACGTGCCGAGGTCACCGGTGCTGAGCGGTGACGACGGGCCCGGCACCGGGGTGGCGGTTCGCCACCCACACCGGCCGGGCCCGGTCGTCACGTCAGCGGCCGACGATGTCGCGAACCTCGTTCAAGGTGTCGGTGGCGCCCACGTCCTCGGCCCACGACTCCCAGAGGTCGGTGAGCATCTCGGCGATCTCGTCACGCTCGGACTCCGGGACCTCGACGAGCTCGAGGCCGCCTTCGTCGACCAGCAGCTCCCGGGACTCCTCCTCGACCTCGGCGGTGAGCTCGTTGTTGCGCTCGGTCGCCGCTTCGCCCGCGGCCTCGACCTCGGCCCGCAGGTCGTCGGGGAGCTCGGCCATGGCGTCCTGGTTCACGACGATATAGCTCGGGATCACCCCCGCCTCGATGAGGTAGGCCCAGTCCAGGAACTCGTACCACCCGGCGCTCCAGGCGTTCAGCGCAGCGGTGATCAACCCGTCCATCACCCCACGCTGGATCGCGGCCGGCACCTCCTCGGTGGTCAGCGTCACCGCTTCACCGCCAACGGACTCGATCAGGGTGCCGTGCTCGGAGCTGGTCTGGCGGATCGTCAACCCGTCGAGGTCATCCAGGGACTGCGGCGCATCGCCGCTCCCCCAGATGTTCTGCGACGGCCA
>SLDB01000238.1 GCA_007125475.1 Nitriliruptoraceae bacterium
CGGCGAGGAGCACTACCGCGGGTCGGAGATCGCCGAGATCGCCGAGGAGCTCCGCGGCGAACACGGTGACGACCTGTTCGCCGGCGAGCTCACCGACGCGGCCGAACGCGTCGGTGAGCTCGGTGTCGAAGCGATGCGACGGCGGATCCAGGACGTCCTCGCCGAGGTCGGGGTCACCTTCGACGTCTGGTTCTCCGAGCGCCGCGGTCTGCACGACACCGGCGCCGTCAACGACACCGTGGCGGTGCTGCGGGACAGCGGTGCGGCCTACGAAGCCGACGGCGCGGTGTTCCTGCGCACCAGCGACCACGGGGACGACAAGGACCGAGTCCTGGTCCGTTCCGACGGCCGTCCCACGTACTTCGCCGCCGACTGCGCCTACCTACGGGACAAGTGGTCCCGGGCCGATCAGCTCGTCTACCTCCTGGGTGCCGACCATCACGGTTACGTCACACGCCTGCTGGCGGCGGCGGCGTGCCTGGGGATCCCCGAGGACCGGGTGGAGATCCGCATCGGACAGCTCGTGAACCTGTTGCGTGGCGGCGAGCCGGTACGGATGTCCAAGCGCGCCGGGGAGACCGTCGATCTCGACGAGGTCGTCGAGGAGGTCGGGGTCGACGTCGTCCGGTACCACTTCCTGCGTCAGGGCCTGGACACGACCGTCGACTTCGACCTCGAGGTGGTCGCGCGGCAGTCGATGGACAACCCGGTGTACTACGTGCAGTACGCCCACGCCCGGATCACCTCGTTGATCCGGACGGCCGACGAGCGCGGCTTCGAACCGGGTGAGGTGGGTGCGGCCGAGCTCGAGCTGCTGACCCACCCGGCCGAGACGGCGTTGCTCGCCGCGATGGCCCAGCTGCCGCTGGCCGTCGCCGAGGCCGCCGAGCTGCGCGCGACCCAGCGGCTGGCCCGGTACGCCGAGGAGCTCGCCGCTACCTTCCACCGCTTCTACACCGAGTGCCGGGTCCTGGACCCCGACGACGCCGCGGACGTCGACCCGCTGGCGCTGGGTCGTGCCCGCTACTGGCTCGCGGTCGCCGCTCGGCAGGTCCTCGCCAACGCCCTGACCCTGCTCCGCGTCTCCGCGCCGGAACGGATGTGACCATGCCGGGACCGTGGCCGATCACGGCCGACCGCGACGCCGACGGCGTGCTCACGATCGGGGGGGTGCCGGTCACGGAACTCGCGCGCGATCACGGCACGCCGCTGTGGGTCGTCGACGAGGCTGACCTGCGTGAGCGCTGCCGGCGGTACCGCGAAGGGTTCGCCGGTGTCGACGTCGCCTACGCGTCGAAGGCGTGGTGCACCGTGGGGGTGCTGCAGATCGTCGACGAGGAGGGCCTGTACGTCGACGTCGCCTCCGGTGGGGAGTTGCACACCGCGCTCATCGCCGGGGTCGCCGCCGAGCGCATCGTGATGCACGGCAACAACAAGTCCCGTACCGAGCTCGTCGAGGCCGTCGACGCCGGGGTGGGACGGATCGTCGTCGACTCCTTCGTCGAGCTCGAACGCCTCGAGGCCGTCGCGTCCGAACGCTCCACGCGGGCCACGGTGTGGTTGCGGGTGACGCCGGGGATCGATGCCCACACCCACGAGTACGTCCGCACCGGGCACGATGACGCCAAGTTCGGGTTCACCCTCTCCCTCGGGCTCGCCGACGAGGCCGCCAGGCTGGCCGCCGACCTCCCGCACATCGACCTGGTCGGTGTCCACGCCCACATCGGGTCACAGATCTTCGGCACCGACCCGTTCATCGCGAACACCGAGGTGATGCTCGACCTGCTGGCCCGGTGGCGCGACGAGCTCGGGATCACCCTCACCGAGGTGAACCTCGGCGGCGGGATGGGGATCCGCTACACGCACGAGGACCACCCCGTGGAGGTGGCCAGGTACGGCCGTGCCGTCCTCGAGACCGTCGACGAGCGCTGCGAGGCCCTCGGGCTGCCGCGCCCGCGGCTGATGGTCGAACCGGGTCGGGCGATCGTCGGCCCGTCGACGGTGACGCTGTACGAGGTCGGGACCGTCAAGCCACTGACCGGCTTGACCACGTGGGTGAGCGTCGACGGCGGGATGAGCGACAACATCCGGCCGGCGCTGTACGACGCCGAACACGAGGTCACCCTCGCCGGTCGGTCCTCCGCGGCGTCGCCCCAGGCGGTCACCGTGGTCGGCAAGCACTGCGAGTCGGGGGACCTGGTGCGCGAGCACGTGCCGCTCCCCTCCGACCTGGCGGTCGGTGACCTCATCGCCGTGGCCGCCACCGGGGCCTACACGGCGTCGATGGCGTCGAACTACAACCGCCTGCCACGCCCGGCGGCCGTGCTGGTCCGGGACGGGGTGGTCCGCCCGCTGGTCCGCCGCGAGGGGTACGACGACCTCACCCGTCACGACGTGTCCCTGCGATGAGCGTCGGGTCGGACCGAACGCCGTCGCGGCGTACCGGCGGCAGGCGGGTGCGCCGCGTCGACGATCGGCTGGGGCTCGCGGTGCTGCGGGCCGGGTTGTCGGGGCGGAGCCTGGTCACCTACGCGCGCGACCACGTCACCGTACGCACGCCCTCCCGGCCGACGTTCACCGACGGCAACACCCTCGACCTCCTCGCCGCCCCCGACCCCGCGGCCCTCGACGGATGGGTGGACCGATTCGCCACCACGATCGCGGTGACCGGGGCCCGGTGCACCCAGTTGCGCTGGGAGGAGCCGCCGACGGGGCCGCACCCCGCGCTCACCACCGTCCTCGACGGGGCGGGGTTCTCCCTCACCACCCCGGGGGTGGCCCTCCTCGACGATCTGCAGCGGCGCCCGTTCCCGGCCGGGGTCTCGGTCGTCGACGTCGCCGCCCCGTCGGTGTCGGGTGATGCCGGTGCCGTCACCGACCGGCGGTGGCACGCGGCGACGGTGCTCTACCGGTACCTCGCACCGTGTGGGGGGTACCACGACTTCGACGCCGAGGACGCCGCCTGGCGTGCCGACGTCCAGCGTGAGCTCGCTGCCGCCGGTCGCGCCCGCGTTTGGGTGGCGATGCGACACGGCGCGCCGGTGGCTCGTTGCACGGTGGTCCACGACCGACAGGGCCTCGCCGCCGTCGAGGACGTCGTGACCCACCCGGTGCACCGGCGGTCCGGGGTCGCCGCCGCGTTGGTGTCCCACGCCGTCGCCGAGCACCTCGCCAGGCAGCCGGCGTCCCGGGTGGGGATCGCGACCCCGACCTCGTCGATGGTGCGGTTGGCGGCAGCCCTCGGCTTCGCGCCTCACGCGGTGGTGGTCACGGCCCGCCGCGGTTGACCTCATCGGGTCCCCCTGGATCGTCCCGGACGCGCAGGTGGCGGCCGGTAGGCTGACGGCGTCCCCGACGCCCCGTACCTCACTACCTCACCGTTCCCAGGGAGTGACGTTGGACCGTGTGATCCGTCTCGGCCTGTTGGGCTGCGGCACCGTCGGCAGCGGTGTGGTGGCGATCCTCGCGCGCGAGTCGGACGACATCACCGAGCGGACGGGGGCGAAGCTCGAGATCACCCGGGTGGCGGTGCGCGACCTCACCCGCCGCCGCATGCTGCCCCTGGACGACGCGGTGTTCACCGACGACCCGGCCGCGGTGGTGGAGGCCGACGACGTCGACGTCGTCGTGGAGGTGATGGGCGGTCGCGACGACGCCGGTCGGATGATCCGGCGGGCGTTGCAACTCGGCAAGCCGGTGGTCACGGCGAACAAGGAGCTGCTGGCCCACGAAGGGCCCGAGCTGTACCAGGCGGCCGGCGCCGCCGGTGTCGACCTCGCCTACGAGGCCGCCGTCGCCGGGGCGATCCCGATCATCAAGCCGATGAAGGAATCCCTCGCCGGGGACCGCGTCACCCGTGTCGTCGGGATCCTCAACGGCACCACGAACTACATCCTCACCCGGATGGCCGAGGAAGGTGTGGACTTCCGCGCCGTGCTCAGCGAGGCCCAGGCCCTCGGGTTCGCCGAGTCCGACCCCAGCGCCGACATCGGGGGTCACGACGCCGCGGCGAAGACCGCGATCCTGGCGTCGCTCGCCTTCGACACGGCCGTGCACGCCGACGACGTCTTCACCGAGGGGATCGAGGGGGTCAGCCTCACCGACCTCCGCGTCGCCGACCGCCTCGGCTACGTCGTCAAGCTCATCGGTATCGCCAGCGAGGTCGACGACCGCGTCGCGGTCCGCGTCCACCCGGCGTTCCTCGCCAAGACCCATCCGCTGGCCAGCGTGCGTGGGTCGTTCAACGCGATCTACGTCGAGGCCGACGCGGCCGGTGAGCTGATGTTCTACGGGCGCGGTGCCGGAGGTGAGCCCACCGGCTCGGCGGTGGTCGGCGACATCATCGACGTCTCGCGGAACCTGTTGCAGACCGCCCGGGGTGCGGTGGAGTCGCAGCACCGCGCCAAGCCGATACGGCCGATGGAGGAGCTCGCCACCCAGTACTACGTCCTCCTCGACGTCGAGGACGAACCCGGCGTCCTCGCGCAGGTGGCCACGACGTTCGGTGACCACGGGGTGTCGATCGCCCAGGTGTGGCAGGAGGGCAGTGGCGGCTCCGCCCAGCTCGTCCTGATCACCCACCGGGCGCGGGAGGCCGACCTGCGTGGCACGGTGACGGCGTTGGGTCGTATCGGAAGCATCCGCAGCGTCGCCAGTGTGCTGCGCGTCGAAGCCGAGGTGTTCGAGTCATGAGCGCAACCATCCCCGACGCCCCCGCAGGGACCACCAGCCGCATCTGGCGTGGCGTGATCGAGGAGTACCGCGGGCGGATGCCCGTCACCGAGGCGACCCCGGTCGTCACCCTCCGGGAGGGCGGGACCCCGTTGATCCACTCGGAGGTGCTCTCCGAGCTCACCGGGTGCGAGGTGCACCTGAAGTTCGACGGATCCAACCCCACCGGCTCCTTCAAGGACCGGGGGATGACGATGGCGATCTCCAAGGCGAAGGAGGCTGGTGCCGAGGCGGTGATCTGCGCTTCGACGGGGAACACCTCGGCGTCGGCGGCGGCGTACGCCGCGAAGGCGTCCATGACGGCGGGGGTGATCGTCCCCAAGGGCAAGATCGCGATGGGCAAGCTCGCCCAGGCGTTGGTGCACGGTGCGAAGGTGATCCAGGTCGAGGGGAACTTCGACCAGGCACTGACGATCTGCCGTGAGCTCGCCGATCAGTACCCGGTCGAGCTGGTGAACTCCGTGAACCCCTACCGCATCGACGGGCAGCGCTCGGCGGCGTTCGAGGTCGTCGACCAGCTCGGCCGCGCACCGGACGTCCACGTGATGCCCGTCGGGAACGCCGGGAACATCACGGCGTACTGGAGCGGGTACCAGGAGTACCACCGTGACGGGCTCGCGGACTCACTCCCGGTGATGCGCGGCTACCAGGCCGCCGGCTCGGCACCGATCGTGCAGGGAGCGGTCGTCGACAAGCCGCAGACGATCGCCACCGCGATCCGGATCGGGAACCCCGCCTCGTGGGACCGGGCCGTCGCGGCGGCACGGGACTCCGGGGGGAGTATCCGGGCGGTCACCGACCGCCAGATCCTCTCGGCGTTCCGGCGCGTCGCCCGCGCAGGGGTGTTCGCCGAGATGGCGTCGGCCGCCTCGGTCGCCGGGCTCCTGGAGCTGCACGAGGCTGGTGAGCTCGAGCCGGGACAGACCGTGGTGTGCGTCCTCACCGGCCATGGACTCAAGGATCCGGAGTGGGCGATCTCCGGGGCGGCCGAGCCGATGACGATCCCCGCCGACGTCCGGGTCGCCGCGGAGGCGCTGGAGCTGATCTGAGCGGCGCTGGGCGCGGGCTCAGCCGCCGCGGGGTTCGTCGTTGACCTCGCGGGCCGCCCGGGCACCGACGTTGAACCCGATCCCGGCCAGCACGACCATCACCACGATCGCGGCGATGGTGAGGGGCCGCTGGTCGGCGCCACCCGCGGCGAACAGCAGGGTGGCGGTGACGAACCACGGCATCGCCGCCGCGATCATCCACGGACTGGCGGCGCGGTTCGCGGCGTCGAACGCCTCCTTCGACGCCAGCGTGTCGGGGGTGCGGATCCCGGGTCCCCGCGGCTTGAGGCGCCCGCGACGACCCCGGATCCCGTAGTGCAGCATGATCGCTGCGACCAGCAGGTGGCCGAGGTAGGCGAACTGGGTGTCCATGCGGCCTCCCGCACCCACAGGGTGCTCGACGGTGCTCCGCAGCCTAACGGCCGGCAACCCGGGGGCTAGGCTCGCCGCCGCCCCCGAGTCGAGGATCCCCGCACTGAGCCAACCCCGCCACCACACCGTGCAGGTGCCGGCGACGACGGCGAACCTCGGTGCCGGATTCGACGCGTTCGGCTTCGCCGTCGACCGCCACCTCGTCGTTCGCACCCGCCCCCGCCGGACCGACGGGGTCCGGGTCCGGGACGTCGACGGTCGGCTCGCCGATGTCCCGACGGGTGAGGACAATCTGATCTGGACCGCGTTCCGGTCGTTCTGTGAACGCTACGACACCCCCGTCCCCGACGTCTCCCTGGAGGCGTCCTCGCAGATCCCCCTCGAGCGTGGGATGGGCTCGTCGTCGGCGGCGATCGTCGCCGGGCTGGCGCTGGCCCGGGCCGAGACGGGGACCGCGGTCGGTGACCGGGAGCTGGTCGGGGTCGCCACGGAGCTCGAAGGCCACCCGGACAACGTCGCCGCCGCCGTCCTCGGGGGTCTGGTGGCGTGCACCGCGGCCGACGACGGGTCGGTGATCACCCGTCGGGTCACCCCCGCCGCACGGCTGCGCCCGTTCCTCCTCGTCCCCGTCGTGCGGCAGGGGACGCAGGAGGCACGCGCGGTGTTGCCCGCATCGTTGTCCCGGGCGGACGCCGCTCTGCAGGCAGGACGTGCCGGGCACGTCCTGGGCGCCCTCGGCGGGTGGTGGCCGATGGATGTCCGCGCCTCGGGCGACGTGCTCCACGAGCCCTCCCGTCGACGGGTGATGCACCCCAGTTCACTGGTCCTCGACGCGTTGCGCCGGACGGGTGTGCACAGCTGGCTGTCGGGGGCCGGGCCCAGCGTCGGTGTGGCGGTCGACGCCCTCGACGCGGACGTCGGCGCGCAGGTGCGCGCGATCGCGGACGCGCACGACTTCGAGGTGTACGCGGTGTCGTTCGATCTCGCCGGGACGGTCACCTGCCCGGACGACGCCTGTGCGTTCTCGGGGTCGCCGACGTGCCTGCAGTGCCCCCGACGACGAGTATGATGCCGATGTCGCCGCGGCGCTCGGTCGCGGGCCATGTCCTCGGGGATCCGACCCCGCCTCCACGACGCCGATCGGTGCGGAGGACGGGGAGGTGGGATCGCACACCGTGGGTGTGACGTCCGGTCAGGCCCACGTCGAGTCACCGCCGACGGTGATGCCCTGACGGGTGCGGGTCCCAACGGGCGCACCCGGTCGGCGGCGCAGGGCCCCTACCAGCCCCGTGGTCGCGCCACGCCCCCACGCGCACCCCTCACCAGCATCGATGTCGGAGCCACCGTGAAGCTCTTCCTCGACACCGCGAACCTCGACGAGATCCGCCAGATCAACGCCTGGGGCGTCCTGGACGGGGTGACCACCAACCCGTCGCTCGCCGCCAAGGAGGGCCGGGAGTTCTCGGAGGTGATCGCCGAGATCTGCGCCGAGGTCGACGGCGACGTCAGCGCCGAGGTCGTCGCGACCGACACCGAGGGCATGCTCGCCGAGGCCGACGAGCTGCGTGGGATCGCCGACAACGTGGTGATCAAGGTCCCGCTCATCCCGGCCGGCCTGGCGGCGTGCCGGCGACTGGCCGACACGGGCGCGCGCACGAACGTCACGCTGTGCTTCTCCCCGGCACAGGCGATCCTCGCCGCGAAGGCCGGGGCGACGTACGTCTCCCCGTTCCTGGGTCGGATGGACGACATCAGCAACGACGGGATGGCCCTCCTCACGGAGATCTGCGAGGTGTTCCGTGTGCAGGGGTACGCCACCGAGGTCCTGGCCGCCTCGCTGCGAAGCCCGCAGCACGTCGGTCAGGCGGCGCTCGCCGGCGCCGACGTGGCCACCCTGCCCACATCGGTGTTCAACCAGATGGTGAAGCACCCCCTCACGGATATCGGCCTCGAACGCTTCCTCGCGGACTGGCAGGCCTACCTGCAGGCACGAGGCTGACCGTCACCGCCGTCGCACCGCCGACCGACCGGTGGTGGGCAAGGGAGAAGGCATGGACCGCAGCACCCTCGAGAAGAAGCCTCTGGCAGAGCTGCGCGAGATCGCGGCCACCCTGGACCTCCGGGGGTACCAGCGCATGCGGAAGGCGGATCTCGTCAGCCTGATCATGGACGCCGGGTCGACGCCGGCCGCGGAACCCTCCGGCGGCTCGGACGGGTCCGCCGACGGCGGCGGCCCCGCGGGCTCCGGTGGTTCGGAGGCCTCGACGACCGGCTCCGGTGAGCAGGACCGGCGGGGGGAACCCTCCCGCGGCGGGGAACGCCGGGGCCAGGGACGGCCACCCAGCGAGCGGGCCCGGCCGGACGGTCCCGCGCCGACCGGTGGTGAGCACCGCGGCGACGGAGGGGAGCGTGGCTCCGAGCCCCGGGGTGACGACACCGACGGTGACGACGGCGACCGGGGGCGGCGGGAACGTCGCCGCAAGCCGCGTGGGGCACCGTCGTCCGCCGGGCAGCAGGACGGAGGTGACGGCGCCGAGGTCCGCGAAGGCGTCCTCGACCTCCTCCCGGAGGGCTACGGCTTCCTCCGGGTCACCGGGTACACCGCCGGTCAGAAGGACGTGTACGTCTCGCAGTCGCTGGTCCGCCGCCTCGACCTGCGACGAGGTGACCTCATCGCCGGTCCGATCCGTCGGAACAAGAACAACGACAAGTTCCCGGCGCTCGCCCGCGTCGACACCGTCGACGGTGAACCCCTCCCGCAGGGCCCCGCCGAACGTCGCCCGCAGTTCCGCGACCTCACGCCGCTGTTCCCCGAGGAGCGGTTCGACCTCGACCAGGGGCCGCAGACCCCGGCGGCGATGCGGATCGCCGACCTCCTCGCCCCGATCGGGCGTGGACAGCGTGGCCTGGTCGTCTCCCCACCCAAGGCGGGGAAGACCACGATCCTCAAGCAGCTGGCCGCCTCGATCGAGGCCAATCACCCCGACGTGCACGTGATGGTCCTCCTCGTCGACGAACGGCCGGAGGAGGTCACCGACTTCGCCCGTTCGTGCGACGGGGAGGTGATCTCGTCGACGTTCGACCGTCCCGCCGAGGACCACACCCAGATCGCCGAGCTGGCGATCGAGCGTGCGAAGCGACTCGTCGAGCGTGGCCGTGACGTCGTCCTCCTCCTCGACTCGCTCACCCGCCTGGCGCGGGCGTACAACCTCGCCGTCCCGACCTCGGGCAAGGTGCTCTCCGGGGGGTTCGACGCCGCTGCCCTGTACCCGGCGAAGCGCTTCTTCGGCGCGGCCAGGAACATCGAGGACGGCGGATCGCTCACGATCGTGGCCACGGCCCTCGTCGAGACCGGGTCGCGGATGGACGACGTGATCTTCGAGGAGTTCAAGGGGACCGGGAACCTCGAGCTCCGCCTCGACCGGGCGCTCGAACAGCGGCGGATCTTCCCGGCGATCGACGTCCACGCCTCCGGGACCCGACGCGAGGAGCTCCTGTTGGATCCGGACGACCTCGAGGCCGTGCGGGCGCTGCGACGCGGCCTGGCCGCGCTCGAGCCTCAGGACGCCGCCGAGCGCCTCACCGAGCGGCTGAAGGCCACCGCCTCCAACCGCGAGTTGCTCCGCAGCGTCGCCGACGCCGTCGCCTCCTGAGCCGCCGTCCCCGCCGGCTGCTCAGCGCAGCGCCGGGACGAGGGTGAGCAGCACCGGGAGCGACAGCAGGACGAGCAGGACGCGGAGGGTGTGGAACACCGCGACCTGCACCGCGCCGGCCCTCCGCTCGACCGCGATCACCGACAGCGACTCCAGCGCACCCGGCGACGTCGCCAGCACGTCACCGGCGAGCCGCACCCCGACGGCCCGCATCGCGTAGGCCAGCCCGATGCCGGCGGCGATCCCGATCACCGCCGACAGCACGGCCGGCACGATCGCGGTGCGCATCGCGGCGATGCTCTCGAGGGTGACCAGGCTCCCGATCATCCATCCGACGCCGACCTGCACGGCCGTACCGAACCACGCCGGCGTCACCAGGGGTCGTGGCAGAGAGACGGCGACGGCGGCGGTGCCGATCGTCGCGCCGAAGATCAACGCGCCGCCGAGCCCGACCACGCTGGCCACCGCGGCGCCGACCGCCGCCCCGGCGACGACCATCGCCCACCGCGCGGCGAGGACGGGGCGGCTCGGTGCCGCGGTGTCGAACGAACCGTCGTCGACGCGGGCGGGTGCCGGCGCGTCGGGGAGGAGCCGGAGCAGCAGGGGGATCGTCACGAGGATGAGGATGAGGCGGGTGAGGTGGAACAACGCCACCGTCGGAGCGTCGAGGCCGGCGTCGGCGGCGGCGGCGCTGAGCACCGACAGCGCCCCGGGCGATGTCGCGAGGACATCGCCGTCGGGGGCGATGCCCAGGGCGCGGAGGAGCAGCGCCGTCGCGATCCCCACGATGATCAGTCCGACGCCGCACGCCACCGCCGGGAGGAGCACCGGCCGCAGGGCCCGAAGGGTGCGGCGGTTCACCAGCAGCCCCAGCAGCACCCCGACGGCGACGAACACGATCACCGTGAGGCGGTCGGGGAGTGGCCGGCCGTCGAGGGCGAGCGTGGTCGCCGCGGTGCCGAACGTCGCCCCGATCATCAACCCGCCCGGCAGGCGGACCAGGTGGGCGAGCCACGCCCCGGCGCAGGCGGCGAGGAGGCCGACGGCGAGCGTCACCGGCGCTCCAGGTTCGTGTCCACGCCCAACAGGATCGCGGTCAGGCCGTCCGGGTCAGCCAGGAACGGCGAGTGCGCCGTGTCGAGGTGGTGGACCGTGCCGGCGTTGCGGGCCATCGTCACCTGGGCCGCTGCCGGGATCGCGGTGTCGCGGTCGCAGACCACGTACGTCGCGGGTGTCCAACGCCACGCGGCCTCGGTGAGGCGCCCCCGCAACGACGCGGTGGACTGCCACCGCAGCCGTGCGACCGCCGTGGCGGCGACGTCGGCGTCGAGGTCGGGGTAGAACACCTCCACGGGCGCGACCGGTCGGCTCGCCGTCCCGTCGTCGGTGAGCCGGACCCACGACGGCAGGTGACGGTCTCCGGGTCCGGCCAGCGATCCACCGACGTCGAGCATCAACGCCGCGACGTAGACGAGGTGGGCGACGTCTCCGCGTCCGGCCGCCGCCTGGGTGATCACCACGCCCCCGTAGGAGTGCCCGACGAGGACCGACGCCCCGGTGACCGCGTCGAGTGCGGTACGCACCGCGGCGACGTCGGCGTCGAGGTCACCGAGCCGCCCGGGATCGACCCCGGCGGACGGGAGCTCGACCGTGACGACGTCACGCCCGTGGTCCTCGAGGCGCCGGGCGACCGCGTCCCAGACCTGGGGGCCGTGCCACGCCCCGTGGACCAGGACGAACGTCGGGGGCACGTCGGGGTCGGGGCCGCCTGCGTCGACGTCGGCCAGCAGGGCGGCGGCTCGGCGGGCCTGGTCCGCTGGTACGTGCACGGCACACCCGCCGATCCCCGCGGCGAGTTCCGGGTGCAGCCCCCCGGCGTCGTCGGCGGCCACGACGGCGTCCACGCCGTAGGCGCGCAGGAAGGAGGCCGCGAGGTCCGCCTCGATGCGGGCGCCGAAGCGACGGATGAGCTCCACGGAGGTCCTCGGTCCGGTGTGGGCGGTGCCCATACTGGCATGCTCGGCCCCGCCGGACCGCACCGGCGTGCTCTGCTACCATCCCTCCCGCGTCGGTGCGGCCGGCTTGCAGCTGGCTGTCAGTCCGACCGCCCCGGCCAATTCCTCGCCGCCGACCGTGCGCACCCGCCCCCGTGTCCCGTTCGAGGGCTCCGGGAACCCACGGGCCCCGATGCGGCACGGGGCGACGACACCCGAACGCTGGCGCCGCGCCAGTCGGAGGACGAACACGATGAAGCAAGGCATCCACCCCGAGTACCGCGTCACGTCCGTGTCGTGTTCCTGTGGGAACACCTTCGAGACGCGTGGGACCGTGGAGACGATCCGCGTCGAACTGTGCAACCAGTGCCACCCGTTCTACACCGGGAAGCAGAAGCTGGTCGACACCGGTGGTCGGGTCGACCGATTCAAGCGGCGGATGGCCAAGGCCTCGCGCTGACCGCCGCCCGGTAACACCCATCGTCCTGTCACCGCCGGCGCCCCGGCGGTGCTCGACTCCGTCAGGGGTGCCGACGCGTGAGCGACGAGCCGAGTACGCCGCCCGAGGCGTCCGACGACCCGCTGGAGATGGCCCCGCACTACTACGGGGGCCAGGCGGTGATCGAAGGCGTGATGATGCGCGGCGTGGACCGCTGGGGTGTCGCGGTGCGACGCCCCGGCGGGGAGATCTGGTTGGAGTGCCACCCGACCTCGACGCTCCCGCAGCGTCGGGCGTGGGTGCGCTGGCCGATGATCCGCGGGTGCTTCGCGCTGGTCGACTCGTTGGCGATCGGGATGAAGGCGCTCGGGATCTCGGCGACCCAGTCCGCCCCCGAGGAAGAGGGTGAGGAGCTCGGTGGCGCCGCCGTCGGTGCGTCGATGGCGCTGGCGCTGGTGATCTTCGTGGGGCTGTTCATCTTCCTGCCGTCCGCAGGCACGAAGGGGATCGACGCCCTCATCGGGAACGTGATGGGTGACGGGGTGTGGTTCCACATCGTCGAGTCCATCGCACGGATCGTGATCTTCCTCGCCTACCTGTGGTCGATCTCCCTGATCGCCGAGATCCGGCGCGTGTTCCAGTACCACGGTGCCGAGCACCAGACGATCGCGGCGTGGGAGCACGGCGAGGTCCTCGAACCGGCGAACGTGACGAAGTACTCGACGTTGCACGTTCGCTGCGGGACGAACTTCCTCATCCTCGTGATGCTCCTGGCGATCGTGGTCTACACCGTCGGCGGGCTCCTGGTGCCGCCACCGGAGGGGATCGCCTGGTACTGGGCGGTCGTCTACCACGTGGTGCTGCGGATCGTGCTGCTGCCGGTCGTCGCCGGGCTCGCCTACGAAGGGCTCCGCCTCGGGGCCCGACGTGGTGACCACCCGTTGGTGCGCGCGGTGATGAAGCCGGGCCTGTGGCTGCAGATGATCACGACGAAGCAGCCCGAGCCGGACCAGGTCGAGGTCGCGATCCGGGCCTTCGAGTCCGTGGTACCGCCGGAGGAGCACGCCGGTCGCGTGCCGACGACGTTGGACAGCCCGGTCGTCCTCGCTGCGGACAGCCTCCCGGTCACGCTCGAGTCCGCGCGGCTCCATCACGAAGGCAACGTCCCCGGTGATGAACCGGGGGGCAGGGACGCCCTCGGCCACGATCGGGACGGGGAGTCGCCGACGCGGCGCGACGGGGCATAGCCACCGCCGATGCGGGCGGGGACGCCGCCACCGGCACGACCGCCACCCCGCCCCCGCCGCGCTCCGTTCAGCCCTCCCTGTCCCCGTCGAGGTCCGCCGTGTTCGACCGACTCCGCCAGCTCGAGGCCCGCTTCCGGGACCTCGAGGCGCAGCTGGCTGATCCCGAGGTCGCCGGCGACGGCGAGTTGGTCACCGCGCTCTCCCGGCAGCACGGCGAGCTGGCTCCGGTCGTCGCCGCCTACCGGCGGTGGCGCACGATCGTCGACGACATCGCCGCGGGTGAGGAGATCCTCGCCGAAGCCACGGGCGGGGAACGTGACCACGTCCGCGCCGAGATCGACGAGCTCACGGCCGAGGCGGCCGAACTCGAAGGCGAACTGCGCCACCTGCTGGTGCCGGCCGACCCCAACGATGATCGTGACGTCATCATGGAGATCCGGGCCGCCGCGGGTGGTGACGAGGCCGGGCTGTTCGCCGATGAGCTCAAGCAGATGTACCTGGGCTACGCCCAACGACGGGGTTGGTCCGCCGACGTCCTCAGTACCTCCCCGCAGGGGATCGGCGGCGTGAAGGAGGCGATCGTCGAGATCGCCGGTCGCGGTGCGTACGCGCACCTGAAACACGAGTCGGGCGTCCACCGGGTCCAGCGCGTCCCGGCGACCGAGTCGCAGGGACGGATCCACACCTCGACCGCTTCGGTGGCCGTCCTCCCCGCCGCCCAGGAGGTCGACGTCGAGGTGGCCGCCTCGGATCTGCGCATCGACGTCTACCGATCCTCGGGGCCGGGGGGGCAGAGCGTGAACACCACGGACTCGGCGGTGCGGATCACCCACCTGCCGACGGGGCTGGTGGTGGCCTGCCAGGACGAGAAGTCCCAGCACCAGAACCGGGAGAAGGCGCTGCGGATCCTGCGCTCACGGTTGCTGCAGGCCGAGGAGGAGCGGGTGGCCGGGGAACGTGCCGACGCCCGACGCGGACAGATCGGGAGCGGTGACCGCTCCGAGAAGATCCGCACGTACAACTTCCCGCAGTCACGGATCACCGACCACCGCATCGGGGTGTCGGTCCACGACCTCGACGCCGTCCTCGGCGGTGACCTCGACGAACTCGTCGAGGCGTTGCGACGCACCGAGCGCGAACAGCGACTCACCGAGCTGGACGGGGACGCCGATGCCTGACCACCATCGCTGGGGCGACCATCGCTCGGGCCAGTGTCGCTCGGGCCGTCGTGGGCCGGGCTGTCGTGGGCCGAGCCGTCGTCGGCCGGGTGCGGTCAGCGGACCGGCGGGGACGGCATGGTGAGCGCCGCCGTCACCCACCCCGCGCTCGTGGCCGAGGTCGCGGCCCGGTTGGCGGCCGCCGGGGTGGCTTCGCCCGAGGTCGACGCCCGGTGGCTCATCGAGCACGTCGACGACGTCGCTGGCGAACCGACCGGGTGTGCCGCCGCCCTCCTGGACGCGTTGGTGGAGCGCCGTGCCGCGCGCGAGCCGCTGCAACTGGTGCTCGGTCATACGGCGTTCCGGCTCCTTGAGCTGCGGTGCCGTCGGGGCGTGTTCATCCCGCGGCCGGAGACCGAGGTCGTCGCAGGGCTCGCGATCGAGGCGGCCCGGGCGTCGTCGGCGCCGGTGGTGATCGAGCCGTGCACCGGGGCGGGGCCGATCCTGTGCAGCCTCGTCGCCGAGGTCCCGTCGGTCCGCGTCGTCGCCACCGACATCGAGCCGACGGCGGTTGCGCTGGCCGGCGAGAACCTGGAAC
>SLDB01000067.1 GCA_007125475.1 Nitriliruptoraceae bacterium
AGGTCACCGAGTCCGACGGCGTCGACGTCGACGTCGTGCAGCCGGACCAGGACGTCGACGAGGTCGTCCGAGGCCGCCGCCCGCACCGCCGGTGACAGCACCTCACGCGCCTCGCCGGAGCTGCGCACCACCGCACCGTCGACGTGCTCCATGACGTAGAACGGCGCCCCGTTCACCGTGTCATCGGGTTCGTAACCGACACAGTGGGGCACCGGGACCGCGGTGGGTTCCAACGCCGACATCAGCCGGTGCTCGCGGCCCATGTCGTGGGCGGATTCGAGGACGCTGTGCAGCGGCGGACGGCGGAGGATCAGGCGGCGACCGTCGGCGTCGGTGACCGTGTAGGTGAGGTTCGAGCGGCCTCCCTGGATCACGTCGAACCGCAACGGCGGGGTGACGTCTGCGCGTTCGGCGATCCACCGCGTCACCGATGCGGCGTCGATCCCGGAGACGTCCATGCCTCGTCCTTCCTGAGCAGGCCTGCACCTGAGCGGACCCGCACCTGAGCGGACCCGCGACGACCGGCGCTGTGCCGCGGCGACCACGGTAGGGGCCGAAGCCTGGCAGAGCCGGCGACCACGGACAAGCCGGCGACGCTCGGGCCGGCGCCCGGTAGCGTCAGCGGCGTGAACGAGGATCCCGCGCCGAGCCCCGCGGCTGACCGGGGGCGACGTCGCCGACGGTCGCACAGCGTGGCCCGGTGGGCTGCCGAGGGCTCCGAGGACGCCGTCCCCCTGAGCGGACCCCCGTCGACCACCGCAGACGGCGGCCCGCCACCGCCACGACGCCTGGGCGGGATCGGGACACGACGCCTCACCGGCAGTGTGCGCTCCCTGTTCGAGACCGGTGGACGAGGATTCCGCGACCTCGCCGTCACCCAGGTGTTCAGCACCTCGGTCGACACCCTGGTCGCGATCGGTCTCGCCGGGACGTTGTTCTTCTCGGTGCCGTCGGCCGAGGCCCGCGGCAACGTCGCGCTGTACCTGCTGTTGACGGTGGCCCCGTTCGCGGTGATCGGGCCGGTGCTCGGCCGGATCCTGGACCACGCCCCGGTCGCGACGCGCTCGATGCTCGTTCTCGCGGCCGCGGGACGTTCGGTCCTCGCCCTCGTGGCGGTGTGGCGCCTGGAGAGCCTGTGGCTGTTCCCGCTGGCGTTCGGACTCCTGGTGCTCTCCCGCGTGCACGGAATCACCAAGAACACGATGCTCCCATTGGCCCTCGACCGCCCCCGGGCACTGGTGGCCGCGAACGCCCGCCTGGCCTGGATCGGGGTGCTCTCCGGCGGCATCGCGGCCGGGTTCGGCTTCCTGGCGCTGACCCTGTTCGACGCCCGCGGTCCGCTGGCGTTGGCCGCCGCGGCCGGGGTCGCGGCCGCGGTGTTCGGGCGGCGGCTGCCCGAGCCGGACGGCACCGCCGTCCGGCTCGCCCACGAGCTGCCCCGGATCCGGCTGCACCTGCCGCGCAGTGTCCGCCTGGCTCAGCTCGCCACCGCCGGGGTGCGGGCGTTCAACGGCTTCCTGCTGCTGCTGTTGGCGTTCGAGCTGCAGCGCACGGGCGCGAGCCTGCTGGACTTCGGTGCGCTGCTGGCCACCGCCGGCGCCGGGTTCGCCCTGGCGTCGCGCCTGGTGCCGGCGCTCGAGCGCCGTGTCGCCGAGGAGCTGATGGTGGTCGCGGCGCTCTCGCTCACCGCCGGGGCGGCGTTCGTCGCCGGGCAGTGGTTCGGGTTCGTCGCCGCCGCCGCCCTCGCCGCGGCCGCGGGGGTGGCCTGGGGCGTGGCCAAGCTGGCGTTCGACGGGCTGCTGCAGTCCACCGTCCCGGCCAGCCGGCGGGGTGCGGCGTTCACCCGCTCCGAGACCGCGTTCTCGATCGCCTGGGTCGCCGGGGCGATCGTGCCCACCGTCGTGCCGCTCCCGGCCTCCCTGGGGCTCGCCCTCGCCGGCCTGGGGGCGCTCGCCGCCCAGATCGTGTACGTCGGGGCGTTGCTGATCCCGGCGCACACCGCTCGGCGACGTCCCGACGTCCCCGAACCCCGCGAGGGCGACCGGCGGTGACGGAGGAGCCCCCGCAGCGCCCCGCTCGGCGACGAACGAAACCCGCCCGCCCCCGGACGGGGACGGGCGGGGTCGGGTCAGACGACCGGCGGCGTCAGGCGACTTCCCAGACGTTGCCGGACTCGAGGAGTGCGGCGAGGTCGCCTTCGCCACGCTCGCTGCGGGCACGCGTGACCTGGTCGCGCAGCAGGTCGTCGTACACCGGCCGGTCGACGTCACGGAACACCCCGATCGGGGTCGGACCGGTCGGGTTCAGGGAGAGGCGGGAGAGCGCGAACGCGGTGGTCGGCTCGCTCCGGGACGGGTCGTGGACGACGACGCGGTCACCGGCCTCGGCGGTCGGCACGATCGCCATCGAGCCGTCCGGCTCGGCGACGACGGCGTGCTCGTCCTCCGGACCGAACACGATGGGCTCACCGGCCTTCAACCGGATCTGGTTCTCGTCCTTCTGCCCCGGGTCCTTCAACGCGGCGAACGCCCCGTCGTTGAAGATGTTGCAGTTCTGGTAGATCTCGACGAACGACGCCCCCCGGTGCTCGTAGGCCCGGGTCATCACCTCGGTGAGGTGCTTGCGGTCGGTGTCGATCGAGCGGCCCACGAACGTCGCCTCGGCGCCCAGCGCGAGGCTGACGGGGTTCACCGGGTGGTCCAGCGAACCCATCGGGGTCGACTTGTGGGTCGATCCCATCGGCGAGGTGGGTGAGTACTGCCCCTTGGTCAACCCGTAGATCTCGTTGTTGAACAACAGGATGTTGAGGTTGACGTTCCGCCGCAGGGCGTGCATCAGGTGGTTGCCGCCGATCGACAGCCCGTCGCCGTCACCGGTGACCACCCAGACGTCCAGGTCCGGGCGGGACGCCGCGAGCCCGGTCGCGACCGTCGGGGCGCGTCCGTGGATCGTGTGGAAGCCGTAGGTGTCCATGTAGTACGGGAACCGCGACGAGCACCCGATCCCGGAGACGAACACCGTGGACTCCGGCCGCGCGCCGGCATCGGCGAGCATCGTCTGCACGGTCGCGAGGATGGCGTAGTCCCCGCACCCGGGGCACCAGCGGACCTCGCGGTCGGAGGTGAAGTCCTTCTTGGTGAGCTTGCCGTTGTTCGAGGTCATGCCTGGCCTCCCCAGCCGAAGCCCTCGATGGCCTCGGCCAATTCGCTGCCGCTGAACGGCTGCCCGCTGACACGGTTGTAGGTCTTGACGTCCACGAGGGTGCGCGCCCGCAGCAGCATGGACAACTGGCCCATGTTCGCCTCGGGGCAGACGACGGTGTCGTAGCGTCCGAGCACCTCGTCCACGTCGTTGGGCAGTGGCGCGAGGTGGCGGATGTGGGTGCGGGCGACCTTCCGGCCGCGCTCGCGCAGCTCGGCGCACGCCGCCTGGATCGGGCCCTTCGTCGACCCCCAACCGACCACGAGGACGTCGGCGTCGCCGTCGGGGTCCTCGACCTCGAGCGGCGGCAGGGCGTCGGCGATGCGTTGCAGGCGCTGGTGTCGCAGCACCGTCATCGCGTGGTGGTTCTCCGGCTCGTAGTTGATGTGCCCGGAACCGTCCTCCTTCTCCAGCCCGCCGATGCGGTGCTCGAGGCCGGCGGTCCCCGGAAGCGCCCACGAACGGGCCAGGGTCGACTCGTCGCGCAGGTACGGCAGGAACTCGCCGTCCTCACCGTTGGGCTCGGTCGGGAACTCGTACACGGTGCTCAGATCCGGGAGACCGTCGACGTCGGGGAGGTTCCACGGCTCGGCGGAGTTGGCCAGGAACCCGTCCGACAGCAGGACCACCGGGGTGCGGTAGGTGAGCGCGATCCGCGCCGCCTCGATCGCGGCGTCGAAGCAGTCGGCCGGCGACGACGCCGCCACGACCGGGATCGGGGCCTCACCGTTGCGTCCGTACATCGCCTGCAGCAGGTCCGACTGCTCGGTCTTGGTCGGCAGGCCGGTGGACGGACCCCCGCGCTGCACGTTCACGACGATGCAGGGCAACTCGGTCATCATCGCCAGGCCCATCGCCTCGGCCTTCAGCGCCACACCCGGTCCCGACGAGGCCGTGACGGCCAACGAGCCACCGAACGCCGCACCGATCACCGAACCCATCGCCGCGATCTCGTCCTCGGCCTGGAACGTGGAGACCCCGAAGTTCTTGTGCTGGGCCAGCTCGTGGAGGATGTCGGAGGCCGGGGTGATCGGGTACGAGCCGTAGAACAACGGGAGCTTGGAACGCACGCTGGCGGCGACCAACCCGTACGCCAGCGCCTGGTTCCCGGTGATGTTGCGGTACCGACCCGGGGCGAGCTGCGCCGACTTCACCTCGTAGGTGAAGACGAACGCCTCAGTGGTCTCCCCGTAGTTCCATCCGGCACGCAGCACCGTGATGTTGGCATCGGCGATGTGCGGGGCCTTGGCGAACTTGTCCTTGAGCCACTCCTCGGTCCCCGAGATCGGCCGGGAGAACATCCACGAGATCAGCCCGAGGGCGAGCATGTTCTTGCAGCGCTCGGCCTCCTTCTTGTTGAGCTCCCCGCGCTCGATGGTGTCCTCGAGCGCCCGCAGGGTGAGGTCGGTGACCGGCACACGGTGGATCTGGTAGTCGGCGAGGATGTCCGATTCCAGCGGATCCGCGTCGTACCCGGCCTTCTGCAGGTTGCGATTGGTGAACGCGTCGGTGTTCACGATCAGCGTGCCGCCCGGCTTGAGCGCACCGATGTGCTTCTTGAGTGCGGCCGGGTTCATCGCGACGAGGACGTCGGGGGCGTCCCCGGGGGTGTGGATGTCCTGGTCGGAGAAGTGCAGCTGGAACGAGCTCACCCCCGCCAACGTGCCGGCGGGGGCACGGATCTCGGCCGGGAAGTCCGGGAGCGTCGCGAGGTCGTTCCCGGCGATGGCGGTCTGGGTGGTGAAACGGTCACCCGTGAGCTGCATCCCGTCGCCGGAGTCCCCGGCGAAACGCACGACGGCGTTGGACAGTTGCAGGTTCTTGCGTTCGGTGACGGTCCCGCTCATCGGCTGACCTCACGGCTCGGCACGGCTCGGTCCTTGGTCTGGCGGGTGGATCTCCCGCGGTGAGGCGGGCGGTGACGCCCGCAACGGCTCGGTTGTGGCCCCGTCGCCGGGGCGTACCTCATCACGCCCGCCGCACCTCGTCGGCGTCGGCCCCGCGGGGCGGACGGCAATCGATGCGTGGCGGGACGCAGTGAGGCCGCGATAAGACGAACGTATCGTTCGAGCCTGCAGGATCCCAGTACGAGTTGGGTGACCACGGACGCGGTCACCCGCACACGCGGCGCAACAGCGGGTAGGGGTTCACGGCCGAGCCGCCGCCGGGGTGCAACTCGAAGTGCACGTGCTCGGCGCCGGCGGTGGCGTTCCCCGTGGAGCCGTTCGTCCCGACCTGCTGACCGGCCGAGACCCGGGCCCCGTCCGCGACGGTGTGGCTGTCCAGGTGCATGTACCAGTAGTGGTCACCGTTGTCGCCCCGCAGCACCGCCCACAGACCGGCGCTCCGGCCCGGGCTCTGGATGTCCCACACCCCGCTGGTGATCGCCCGCACAGGGATCCCCAACGGCCCCATGATGTCGGTCCCCCGGTGGGCGCGTCCACCGGACCGGGAGTGCCCCCAGGAGTCGATGAAGTGGCGGGGCTGGTCCAGCGGACACATCATCCCGCCACCGGAGCTCGGCGCGGCGGTCTGGTCAGGGGCCGTCGTCGACGGCGACCCCGAGTTGGTCTCCTGTTCGGCAGCCTCCTGCTCGGCAGCCTCCTGCTCGGCGGCCTCCTGCTCGGCCGCCTCCTGGGCGGCCCGTGCCTCCTCGCGTTCCCGGCGCAGCCGCGCCCGCTCGTCGCGTTCCGCCTCCGTGAGATCCTCGATCTCGGCCTGTGCCGCGGCGAAGTCCTCACGCAGCGCCTCGCCGAGTTCGGACTGCTCCCGACGGGCCTCCTCGAGGTCGTGCTGCCGTTCGGTGAGCTCGCTCTCGGCGACCTCGAGCCGTGTACGCGCCGCGGAGACGACCTCCGCACGGGCGCGATCGGAGCCGACGACGCGCTGGACGGTCTCGGCGCGTGCCAACGCCGCCGACGGTTCGTCACTGGCCAGGAACACCGCGATCGGATCGAGCGCCGAGCCGTGCTTGAACACCTCGCGCACCCGGAACGACATCAACTCGTCGAGCTCGTCGTACTCGCCGCGCAGCCCTTCGATCTCGTCGGCGAGCGTCGCCGCGTCGTCCTCGAGTCGACCGACCCGCGACTCGAGCTCGTCGTAGCGGCGGGCATGCGCCTCGATCCGCTCCTCGAGCGACGAGGCCCGGCCCTCGGCCTCCTCGCGCTGCTCACCGAGCTCCTCGAGGGTGTCGGGGAACGCCCCCGTGGGGGCGGCGAGGGCGGTGACGAGGAGGACGCCGGTGAGGACGGCGAGGCGGCGCAACGACAAGGGGGACCTCACGTGACGACGCTGGGGGGTGACGTCGGACGACGAGCCGTCGCCACCCACGGGGGCACGGGCGGCGGCGTCGGCGCGCACGATACCGCGTTCGTCGACTCACCCGGTGGCGACCCCTGCCGCCTCCGAGCTGGCGACCCGGTCCATCTCCGTCTTCGGGGCGATCCGCCAGAACGACTCCGCGGCGGCCTCCCAGTCCGCGAGCAGCGCTTCGGCACGCATCGAGGAGGTGACCACCGCGTGTTCGTCGACCAGGTGGCGGACCCGCTCGAGCTGCGCACCGTCGGGTCGGCGCGCCTCGACCAACTGGCGGTTGACGCGGGCGAGGACGTCCCCGTTGGGGTCGTGGACGAAGCACTCCCCCCCGCTCATCCCGGCGCCGAGGTTGTGCCCGGTCGGTCCGAGGATCACGACGGTCCCCCCGGTCATGTACTCGCAGGCGTGGTCGCCGGTCCCCTCGACGACCGCGGTGGCGCCCGAGTTGCGCACCGCGAACCGCTCCCCGGTCCGCCCCGCGACGAAGAGGTCCCCGGCGGTGGCGCCGTACAACACGGTGTTGCCGACCAGGACCGGGTCGCCGGCGTCGTCCTCGGGGGCGCGGATCACGATCCGGCCACCCCCAAGACCCTTGCCGACGTAGTCGTTGGCCTCGCCGTCGAGGACGAGCTCGAGTCCACGGCTGGCGAACGCCCCGAACGACTGCCCCGCCGAGCCGGTGAACCGCAGCCGTGCCAGCCCCGGCGGGTCCTGCTCGCCGAACTCCAGGCCGACGGCCCCGCCGATGCGGGCACCGACGGTGCGGTCGGCGTTGTCGATCGGGTAGGTGAACTCGGTGATCCCGCCCAGGAAGATCGTCTCCAGAGCGTCGTCGAACGCACGGTCACCCAGCTCGCTGCGGGGGTCCTGGACCGCTTCACGGGCCACGAAGCGCCGCTCACCGACCCCGGGGTCGACCAGCAGCGGCGAGACGTCGATCCGCTCGGCCTTCCCGGTGAGCCCCTCACGGCGCCGGAGCAGATCCACCCGACCGATCGCCTCGTCCAGGGACCGCAGCCCCAGTGAGGCCAAGAGGCGCCGGGTCTCCTCGGCGACCATCGTGACGTACCCGGCGACCATCTCCGGGGTACCGGCGAACTTGTCCCGCAGATCCCGGCGCTGCGTGGTGATCCCCACCGGGCACGTGTCGCGGTGGCACGCCCGGGCCATGATGCACCCCTCGGCGAACAGCACCGCGGTACCGAACGAGTACTCGTCGGCCCCCAACAGCGCGGCGAGCAGCACGTCGTGCCCGGTCTTGAAGCCACCGTCGACGCGGAGCTTGACCCGGCCGCGCAGGCGGTTGTTGCGCAGCGTGTACTGGGTCTCGGCGAGCCCGAGCTCCCAGGGCAGTCCGGCGTGCTGGATCGAGCTCAGCGGCGAGGCACCGGTGCCGCCGTCGTTCCCGGAGATGTGGATCGAGTCCGCCAGCGCCTTCACGACCCCGCTGGCGACGGTGCCGATCCCGGCGGCCGCGACGAGCTTGACGTCGACGTACGCCTCCGGGTTGACCTGCTTGAGGTCGAAGATCAGCTGGGCGAGGTCCTCGATGGAGTAGATGTCGTGGTGCGGGGGCGGGCTGATCAACGTCACCCCGGCGGTGGTGTGCCGTAGACGGGCGATCTCCTCGGTGACCTTGTGACCGGGGATCTGGCCGCCCTCACCCGGCTTGGAGCCCTGCGCCATCTTGATCTGCAGCATCTGGGCGTTCGCGAGGTACTCAGGGGTGACCCCGAACCGTCCGGAGGCCACCTGCTTGATCCTGCAGTCGAGGTCGAGGGCCTGCCCGCGGGTACGGAACCGCTTCGGGTCCTCGCCCCCCTCCCCCGAGTTCGCCCGGCCACCGACCATGTTCATCCCGGCGGCGACGGTCTCGTGGGCCTCGGCGGAGAGCGCGCCGTGGGACATCGCGCCGGTCGAGAACCGGGCCGTGATCGCCTCGACCGGCTCCACCTCGTCGACGGGGATCGGCTCACCGACGGCGACCGGTTCGAGGAAATCGCGGGGGAACGAGGCCGGACGGTCGTTCACCGCCCTGCTGAACGCCTCGTAGAGCTCCCATCGCCCCTCGGCCGCCGCGGTGCGCAGCAGCGCCGCCGTCGCACCGTCGACGCCCTCGGCCTCGGCGCCGTCGAGGTGGAACGGCTCGGTCGCCGGCTTGCGTCCGAGTCCGAGGACGTCGTGCAACGCGTCGATCACCGGCTTGTTCATGTCATGGAACTCGCCACCGCGGCGCCACTTGATGATCCCCGGCGAGGGCAGGTTCGGCAGCGACGGCTCGAACTCCTCGCCGTCCTCGGCATCGGCGGTCGGGTACGCATCGGCGTGGGTGGCCAACGCCTGCTCGGCGAGGTCGGCCAGCGTCGCCCCACCGAGCTTGGAGACCGTCCCGGAGAAGCACAGGTCGATCACGTCGGGCCCGAGCCCGATGCCCTCGAAGATCTGCGCGCTGCGGTAGCTGTCGAGGACGGAGATCCCCATCTTCGACATGATCTTGAGGACACCGTCCTCGATCGCGTTCCGGTAACGCTCCTGCGCCGTCGACGACGACGGGCTGTCGCCACCGATCCGACCCTCGTCGGCGAGGTCGGCGATCGTCTGCAGCACCAGGCGCGGCACGATCGCGTCCGCCCCGTACCCCAGCAGGGTCGCCATGTCGTGGGTGTCCCGGGCCTCGTCGGTCTCGGCGACCAGCGAGGTGCGGGTGCGCAGGTTGTCGGCGAGGAGACGCTGGTGCACCGCGCCGATGGCCAGCAGGATCGGGACACGGCTTCGGTGCTCGTCGACCCCGACGTCGGCGACCACCACGATCCCGGCACCCGCCCGGACGTGCTCGACCGCCTCCTCACCGAGGCGGTGCAACGCCGCCTCGAGGCCGTCGGGCCCCTCGGCGACGGGGAACGTGGCGTCGACGGCCTGGACGTCGAAGTCGATCGAGGGCGAGATCACGATGCGCTGCAACGCCTCCGGGTAGAGGAAGAACGACCCGAGCTCGACGAGGCGGGCCGCCTCGGGCTCCTCGGTGAGCACCGATGCACGCGGCCCCAGCAGGGTGCGCAGGCTCATCACCTCGGACTCGCGGTAGTGGTCGATCGGTGGGTTGGTCACCTGCGCGAAACGCTGCTTGAGGAAGTGCGACACCGGACGGCGCACGTGCGACAACGACTCGATCGGGGTGTCGTCACCCATCGACGACGTCGTCTCCTTGCCCTGCGTCGCCATCGGACGCAGCACGGAGATGATCTCCTCCTTGGTGAAGCCGTACGCCAACTGGCGCTGATGCAGGTCCTCGGGGATCTGATCCACGGGACGGCCCGTGCGGACCGGTGTGAGGTGGTCGCGCAACCACGTGCCGTACGGCGCTGCAGCCCCCAGGCGCAGCTTGATCTGGTGGTCCTCCTCGAACCTGCCGGCGACCGGGTCGACGCACAGCATCTGCCCCGGGCCGAGGCGTTCGCGTCGCACGGAGCCGTGGGAGGCGGGGTCCCCGCTGGGCAGGGACACCGAGACGGCCCCGACCTCGGAGGCCGCGACGACGGTGCCGTCCTCGCAGACCTGGTACCGCAGGGGGCGCAGGCCGTTGCGGTCCAGGGCCGCCCCGACACGCACGCCGTCGGTGAAGATCAGCCCGGCCGGCCCGTCCCACGGCTCAACGAGGCAGGAGTGGTAGCGGTAGAAGTCGCGGATCCGCGGGTCGAGGTCACGCGAGCCCTCCCACACCTGCGGGACGAGCATCGCCTGGGCGTGGCGCAGGTCGCGGCCGGCCAGCACCAGCAGCTCCAGCGCCGAGTCCAGCTTGGCCGAGTCGGACTGATCGCCGTCGATCACCGGAGCCAGCAGTTCCGGCGGCGTCCAGTCGGTGCCGTCGACTGACATCTGCCCCTCGGTGAACTGGCCCTCGCGGGCCCGCATCAGGTTCAGGTTGCCGTCGATGGTGTTGATCTCCCCGTTGTGACACAGGCGCCGGAACGGCTGGGCACGCTCCCAGGTGGGCTCGGTGTTGGTCGAGAACCGGGAGTGGAAGATCGCCAGCGCCGAGGTGTAACGCTCGTCACGCAGGTCCGGGTAGAACCCGGCGAGCTGATCGGCGTCGGCCATCGCCTTGTACGTCACGGTCAGGAACGAGCAGCTCGCCGCGTAGAACCGGACCTCGGCGTCCTCGCAGGCCTTGCGCGCACGCCGGCGTAGCCGGTAGGCGAGTTGTTCGGCGGCGTCGTCGTCGAGGCCCTCGGGCCGGACGAACACCGCCTGGACGAGGGCCGGCTGCACCGCCAGGGCCATCTCCCCGATCGCGTCGGGGTCGACCGGGACGTCGCGGAGCCCGAGGAAGCGCACCCCTTCGTCGTCGCATGCCGAGGCGAACGCCGAGCGCACCGCCGCGTGCGAGGCCGTCGCGGCCTCGTCGTCGGGGGCGAGGAACAGGAACGCGAGACCGAGGTCGGCGGGGTCCACGTCGTCGGCACCGAGCTCGCCTGCCCAGATGGCGGCGAGCTCACGAGGGATCTGGGTCAGGACACCGGCGCCGTCCCCCGACTTGCCGTCGGCGGCCAGGGCACCACGGTGCTGGACGCCGGCGAGGCCGTCGAGGGCGAGCTGGACGATGCTGCGACGAGCGACGCCGTCGACGTTCGCGACGAACCCGATCCCGCAGGCATCCCGCTCACCGGCGGGCGCGAACGTGGCGGTGCGATCAGCCAGGTCGCGGTGCGTGCTGGTGGACGTCGAACTCGATGTGGTCACGGTGCTGCCTCCGGACACGCCGGAGCCCGCACGATCCGTGTTCAGGCCCGACGATGGCTGACGGGGACCCGGGGTCCCGGACACGGAAGAACGGCGCCCGGATCCCCCGAGGGGTCGCGAGCGCCGTTGCTCGGCCGTTGACGGTAGCGGGCCGTGCCGGAGGTGTCGAACAGCCCGCCTCGCCGGTCCGGGCCACCGGGCACCACCGCCGGCGGCGGCTATCGTCCCCGCACCATGGCCGAGCCTCCCGCACGCCGGTTCGGCGGGGTCACCGCCCGGATCGGGGTCCTCGCCGTCACCGAGACGATCAGTTGGGGCGTGCTGTACTACAGCTTCTCCGCCCTGCTGGTCCCGATGGCGGCCGACGGTGTCGGGACCCGCGGCCAGCTCTCCGGGGTGTTCGCCCTGGCGATCGTGGTCCGGGCCCTGGCCCAGCCGCTGGCCGGGGCGTGGGTCGACCGGTTCGGTGTCCGGGGCCTGATGACGGCCGGCTCGCTCGGCGGGGTCGGGCTGACGCTGGCCTGGGCGGCGGTGCACGACGTCACCCACCTCACCGTCGTGTTCGCCGGGATCGGGGTGGTCTCGGCGATGGTGCTCTACGAGCCCGCGTTCGCGGCGGCCGCACGCTGGCTCGACGGCCGTGCCCGGACGAAGGCGATCCTGACCATCACGATCGTCGCCGGGTTCGCGTCGACGATCTTCCTCCCGCTCACCGCCGCCCTCACCGAGGCCCTGGACTGGCGGTCGGCGCTGCGCGTGCTGGCGGTGATCCTGGCGGTCGGCACCGTCGTCCCCCACGCGGTGATGCTGCGCGAACCCCGCCGGGGCCGACCGGCGACCGATCGCGGTCGTGACCCATCGGGGGCCGATCGCGGCGACCCGCCCGTACCAGGTGGCGGCGACCCGCCGCCCCCGGGGGGATCCAGGTCGGTGCCGAAGCCAGGCACCGTGAGCGGTGCGACGTCGCACGACCCCGAGGGCGTCACCGCGCGCTCGGCGGTGCGCGACCCCGTGTTCTGGTGGCTGGTCCTGACGTTCGTGTGCAGCCGCGGACCGATCGTGGGGGCGATGACGCACCTGCCGGCCCTCCTCGTCGATCGCGGCGAGTCGGTGACCGTGGCGGCGTCGATCACCGGCTCGATCGGGGTGCTCTCGGTGATCGGACGGGTGGCGCTCACCGCCACGAACCGGTGGGTCTCGATGCACCACCTGCTGTTGGGGATCTTCCTCGCCCAGGCGGCCGGGTTCGTCCTCCTGGCCCTCACCCCCAACCGGGTGGCCGTCGCGGTGTTCGTCCTGACGTTCGGGATCGGGTTCGGCGCCACGACGATCGCCAAACCCGTGATGGTCGCCGAGCGGTACGGACGCCGTGCCTACGGCGCGATCGCCGGGATCGTCGCCACCCTCGTCACCCTCGCCGAGGCGGCCAGCCCCACCCTGGTCGGGTTGGCACGCGACGTCAGTGGTTCCTATGACACCTCCCTGACCGTCCTCGCCGGGGTGATGGTCCTCGGCGCCGTGGCCGCCCACCGCTACCGCCCGGTTTCACCCACGCCAGGGTGAGCCGGAAGTGGTCGGCGGACGGCAGACCCGTTAGCGTCGCCGCCGGAGCTGCGACCTCAGGAGGGCTCGGTGGATATCGGGATCAACGTCGGGTACGCCGGCGCGGACATGGCCAAGGCACTGCCACTGGTGGAGCACGCCGACCGGATCGGGGTGCGTTCGGTGTGGGCCGCCGAGTCGTACGGCACCGACGCGGTCACCGCCCTGTCCTACCTCGCCGCGCGCACCGAACACATCCGGCTGGGCAGCGCGATCCTGCAGATGCCGGCCCGCTCACCCGCGATGACGGGGATGACGGCGATGTCCCTCGACGCGATCTCGCAGGGCCGGTTCGCGCTCGGCCTCGGGGTCTCCGGGCCGCAGGTCGTCGAGGGCTGGCACGGTGTGCCGTACGGCAAGCCGCTGGGGCGCACCCGCGAGTACGTCGAGATCCTGCGCAAGATCTTCGCCCGCGAGGACCGGCTCACCCACGAGGGCGAGCACTACCAGATCCCCTACGCCGGTGAGGACGCCACCGGGCTCGGCAAGCCGCTGAAGTCGATCATGCACCCGTTGCGTGAGGACATCCCGATCCTGCTGGCGGCGATCGGTCCGAAGAACATCGAGCTCGCCGGGGAGATCGCCGACGGGTGGCAGCCGACGCTGTACTCCCCCGAACACGAGTCGGCGCTCACCGACCCGCTGGACGCGGGGCTGGCCAAGGCCGGTCGCGACCCCGACGACTTCGAGGTCGTCGTCGGCGTGCGTGTCGCCGCCGGCGACGACGTCGACGAGTGCCGCGACCGGATCCGGCCGGCGATCGCGCTGTACGTCGGTGGGATGGGTGCCCGCGACCGCAACTTCTACAACAACCTCGTCAAGCGCTACGGCTACGAAGCCGCGGCCGCCGAGATCCAGGACCACTTCCTCGAAGGTCGTCGCGAGGAGGCGGCCGCCGCGGTCCCCGACGAGCTCGTCGACGAGGTCGCCCTCGTCGGGCCGATCCCGCGGATCGTCGAGCGGCTGCAGGCATGGAAGGAGAGCCGTGTCACCGAGGTGTCGCTGGTCACCACCGACACCGCGGTGCTCGAGGCCGCCGTCGAGGCGGTGTCCTGACCCGGCGACGCGACCCCGGCCGGGCTATGGCAGCGTCGGGACCATCCCGCCGTCGGCGAGGATCGTCTGACCGGTGACGTAGCTCGCCGCCTCGGAGGTGAGGAACGCCACCAGCGCACCGAACTCCTCGATCCGGCCGTAGCGGCCCGCTGGGATCGTGGCGGCGCTGGCCGCACGCACCTCGTCGACGCTGATCCCCTTGCGCTCGGCGGTCGCCGCGTCGCCGGCCTGCACCCGGGCGGTGTCGACCCGGCCCGGAGCCGCGAGGTTCACCGTCACGCCTTCGGCGGCGATCTCGGTGGCCAGCGACTTGATGTAGCCGACCAGCGCGGGACGCATCACGTTGGACAATGCGAGGTTCGGGATCGGCTTGCGCACGCTGGAGGAGCCGACGATCACGATCCGTCCGTGCCCCTGCTCGCGCATCACCGGCAGCGCCTCACGGATCAGGCGCAACGGTGGGAGCACGACGCTGTCGAAGGCGCCGCGCAACGCGTCGTCGTCGAGGTCGAGGGCCGGACCGAACGGCGGCCCGCCGGTGTTGGCCACCAGGACGTCGAGGCGATCGTGGGCGTCGACGGCGGTGGCCACCAGGCGCGCGGCGGCGTTCGGGTCGCTGACGTCGGCGGCGACAGGCGTCACCACGCCGGCACCGAGCCCGTCGAGCTCCGAGGCGGCACGGCTGATCGACGACTCGGTACGGGAGGCGACGACGACGTTGTCGCCGCGCTCGGCGAGGGCGGCGGCGCAGCCGTACCCCAGCCCACTGCTCGACCCGGTCACGATGGCGGTTCTGGTGCTCACGGCAACTCCTTGGGGGGTTCGGTGTCGGCGTCACGCGGCGCGTGTCGTCGGTGCCCGCCGTCGGCGGGGGTACGGCGTCGAAGCGCGGTCGGGGCGGGGCGGTCAGCCCCCGCTCTGCAACCGCCGGCCACGTTCGATCACGACCTCGCGGCGACGGGCGATGTCGTCGGAGTCGAGGTGCTCCGACCAGGTCCGGAACCGGCGCCGCTCCTCGAGGTCGGCGACGGCGTGGCGGGCACGGGCGCCGTCGCGGTACATCGTCAGCATCGCGGCGACGGCGTGCGGGTCGTTCACGGCGATGTTGGCGGCGATCGTCATCGCGGTGTCGAGAAGCTCCTCGGCGTCCACGACGCGGTTGACCAGGCCGATCGCCTCGGCCTCCTCGGCACCGACGAACCGTCCGGTGAACGACATCTCCCGCGCCCGGCCGTCACCGATCGCCGCCGGCAGCGCGGTCATCATCCCCCAGCCCGGCACCAGGCCGACCAACGCGTGG
>SLDB01000116.1 GCA_007125475.1 Nitriliruptoraceae bacterium
ACGAACGCCGTCGCCGAGCACGGCGTCTCGATGCTGTTCGCCGCGAGCAAGCGGGTGAAGGCGGCCGACACCGCCGCCCGCACCGGGGACTTCGACTTCCGCAACCGGGTGTCGTTGCGCGAGCTCGCCGGCCGGCGGCTCGGGCTCGTCGGGGCCGGCCGGATCGGGAGCCGGCTCGCCGAGATCTGCCGCGACGGCCTCGGGATGACGCTGGGGGTCTACGACCCCTACGCCCCCGACACGACGCTCAGCACCCTCGGTGCACAGCGCTTCGACACGGTGCTCGAGCTGTTCACCTGGGCGGACGCCGGGGCGATCACCGCCCCACGCACCCCGGAGACCGAAGGGATGGTCGGGCGGGCCGAGATCTCCGCGCTCGGCCCCGACGGCGTGCTCTCGGTCGTCAGCCGGGGCGGTGTCGTCGACGAGGCGGCGCTGTACGAGGCAGTGGTGAACGAGGAGAGCTGGGGAGCCGGCGTCGACGTCTTCGACGTCGAACCACCGTCCCCCGACAACCCCCTGTTCACCCTGGACAACGCGGTGTTCTCCCCGCACGCCGCCGGGATCACCGACCGGGGTGTGGAGCGGATGAGCAGCGAGGCGTGCACGAACGTCGTCGCCCTGTTGGAGGGCGGCGAGGCGCCGCTGGCACGCGAGCCCGCCTGACGACCCCGCGGTCGGCGACCACCGGGGCCGGCGCCCACCGGGGTCTCACCGGGGTCTCACCGGGTCCGCGCCCTGAGGACCTGGGGGTTGAGGAGGTTCGCCGGCCGGCGTCCCGCCAGGACGTCGCGGACCGATCCGACCGCCAGGTCGGTCATCCGTTGCCGCGTGCCGGTCGTCGCGCTCCCGACGTGCGGCAGCAGCACCACACGCTCACGGAGCTCGACGAGGTCGGGGTGGACCTGCGGCTCGTGCTCGTACACGTCGAGCCCCGCGCCGGCGATCTCTCCGTCGCGCAACGCCGCGGCCAACGCCGCCTCGTCGACGAGGGCGCCGCGGGCGGTGTTGATCAGGATCGCCGAGGCCGGCATCGCCCGCAGCTGGTCGGCACCGATGACGTGGCGGGTCTCGGCGGTGAGCGGGGCGTGCAGCGACAGCACGTCGGAGGTGGCCAGCAACTCGTCGAACGCCACCCAACGCACCCCCAGCGCGACCTCGGTGTCGGGGTCGAGTCGGGTACGCGAGTGGTACTGCACCTGCATCGAGAACCCGAACCGGGCCCGGCGGGCGACCGCACGACCGATCCCGCCCATCCCGAACACGCCCAGGGTGCGGCCGAAGACGTCCGTGCCCAGCTGCTCCTGCACCAGCTTCCAGTGCGTGAACCTCCCCGAACGCAGGAACGCGTCCCCCTCGGGGACACGGCGCGCAGTCGCCAGGATGAGGGCGAGGGCGAGGTCGGCGGTGGTCTCGGTGAGCACCCCCGGCGTGTTCGTCACCGCCACACCGGCACGGGTCGCGGCGTCGACGTCGATGTTGTCGTACCCCGCGGCGACGTTCGCGACGACCTTGAGGTCCGGGTTCGCGGTGAGCACCTCCTCGTCGATCCGGTCGGTGAGCAGACACACCACCGCGTCGGCGTCGGCGACGGCCCGGGTGAGCTCACCGGTCTCGGCGGGGGTGTCGGCATCCCGGGCGTCGACGTCGACCCCGTCGGCGAGGAGCGCGTCGAGTGCGCCGGGGAGCAACCGTTGCGTCACGTACACCTTCGTCATCACCGCTCCTGCACCACGGGTCGAGGTCCGTACCCGGGTTGGTAGCAGACGACGGCGTAGGGTTGCCTGCCGCGACGGACGCGGCAGGCGCCACCGAGGGCCGCCGATCGGCACCGGCCGTCCGGCACCGGCCGGCATCCCGCAGGCGAGGTGACGATGAGGATCGTGATCGCACCCGACTCCCTCAAGGGTGGTCCCGGCGCCGCCGCGGCCGCAGGGGCGATCGCCGCCGGGTGGCGTGGACACCGCCCCGACGACCAGGTGACGCTTGTGCCGCTCGCCGACGGCGGCGAGGGCACCCTCGACGCCGTCGACGCCGCCGTGTCCGGCGCGAAGCGGCACCACCTCACCGGCGTCACCGGCCCCGACGGGCGGCAGGTGGCCACCTCGTTCCTCGTGCTCGACGACGGCACCGCGGTCGTCGAGCTCGCCGCCGCCTGTGGGCTGCCCCTGATGCGCGAGCTCGACCCGTTGGCCGCCCACACGATCGGGCTGGGCGAGGTGATCGCGGCGGCGCTGGCCACCGGTGCCCGCAGCCTCGCCATCGGGGTCGGTGGCTCGGCGTCGACCGACGCCGGGATGGGGGCGCTGACCGCCCTGGGGCTCCGCCTCCTCGACGGCGCGGGCGCCGAACTCCCCCCTGGCGGGGCGGCGCTGCGCCGTGTGCACCGTGTCGATGACACCGCCCTGACGCCGCCTCCGCAGGGCGGGGTTGAGGTCCTCACCGACGTCGCCTCCCCGCTCACCGGCCCCGACGGTGCCGCCGCCGTGTTCGGCCCGCAGAAGGGCGCCTCACCCGACGACGTCAAGGTGCTCGACGCCGCCCTGACCCACCTCGCCGGACACCTCGGGGGGGATCCGGGCGCACCGGGTGCCGGGGCGGCCGGCGGGGCCGGGTACGGGTTCGCGACGTTGTGGGGGGCCCGGCTGCGCTCCGGCAGCGAGGCGATCGCGGGGCTGGTCGGGCTCGACGAGGCCGTCGCGGAGGCCGACCTGGTGATCACCGGCGAGGGGTGGTTGGACGCGACGAGCTTCGTCGGGAAGGTCGTCGGGGCGGTGACGGGAACCGCCCGTCGCCACGGCACACCGCTCGCCGTCGTCGCCGGGGGCGCCGAACCCGGGATCGCCGAGGGCCACGACGTCGAGGTGGTCACCCTCACCGGGCTCGCCGGCGGGGTCGACGCCTCCCTGCGCGACCCCGTCACCTACCTGCGCCAGGCCGGTGCGGTCCTCGCCGAGCGATGGGCACCGCCCAGGTGAACCGCCGGCCGGCGGCGTGGATCAGTCCTCGGCACCGAGCCAGGGCGGCCGCGGGGCCTCGATCCGCTCGAGCTCGCTGGGGACCTCACCGAACCGGTCGGTGCGCTCCTGCCAGTCCCGCCAGGCCCGGGTGATCTCGTCGCGGTCCCTGGCGACGAAGTTCCACCACATCGCGACCTTCTCACCGAGCGGTACCCCGCCGAGGACGAGGAACCGGGTCCCGTCCACCGATGCCTCGAGCGGCAGGGCCTCGATCCCGGCCGGAACGAGCGCGAGCCATCCGGGCTCGACGACCTCGGGGCCGACCTTGACCCGGTGATCCAGCGGCGCGACGGCGTACTCGAACCGCGGATCGGCCGGGATGCGCACCGCACTGCGGTTCAGGGTCACGTCGGCGCCGACGATCTCGGTGTCCGTTGCCATACCCGACGACGTCCCACCCAGATCACCGGCGAACACGAGGGCGTCACCGTGGTCCAGGTCGTGGCGGGGAACCACGGCGACGTGTTCGAACCGCGCCTCGCCGTGCCGGGTCGCCTCCGGCTGCGCCAGCCACATCTGCACGCCGCGGAACGGCGGCTCGGCGGCGAGCTCGGCGTGCGCGATGCCGTTGCCGGCGGTCATCAGGTTGAGCTGACCCGGGCGGATCACCTGCTGCGTTCCCAGCGAATCACTGTGCAGCGCCACGCCCTCGAGGAGCCAGGTCACCGTGGACAGACCGATGTGGGGGTGCGGCCCCACCTCCATCGGGTCCTGTTCGTGGGCGTCGGCCGGTCCCATCAGGTCGACGAAGCACCACGCCCCGACGGTCCGCCGCCCCTTCGTCGGCAGGACGCGGGACACGGTCATCCCCCCGACGTGCGCCTGCCGGCCCTCTCGGGCCTCGATCCCGGCGAGGAGTTCGTCCTCGCACTCGATGTCCGGCTGCTGGACGGGTCCGCTCACGCTGCGCCCTCCTGGCGTCGTCGGCTCCATGATGCCTCGTCGCGACGGCGATTGGAGCGGTGTCCGGCGGCCGGGTAGTCTCCCCGCTCGTGCCGTGCGTTTGTACGGCCGGCCCTTGGTGGGTGTAGCTCAGTCCGGTTAGAGCGCTCGGTTGTGGTCCGAGAGGCCGGGGGTTCGAGTCCCCTCATCCACCCTCCGCTCGTGGCCGTGGCACCCCGTTCGCTAAGGTCCCGCGGTCGCGCACGCGCCGCTAGCTCAATTGGCAGAGCATCCGGCTCTTAACCGGCAGGTTCTAGGTTCGAGTCCTAGGCGGCGCACCCCGAATCCCCGACGCAGAAGCCCGGTTTCCGCGTCTTCGCTCTCAGCCCCCGCCGGGCGGTTGCGCGCGGTTTCGGTGCCGCCGTACGGTGACCCGTGTTGTCGACGCCGGGGAGCGTTTCGCGTGACGCGCACCGATCGGGCCATC
>SLDB01000267.1 GCA_007125475.1 Nitriliruptoraceae bacterium
TGAACCGGGGTGTCGTGGCCGTCGTCGGACACCGTCCGTTCGGGCGCCGGTGCTAGGCTGGCCGCGCCCCATCAGGCCGGTAGCTGGGCGCCCGGTCTGCCCCGCGCCCGCCACCGAACGGTCCGCCGCCCCTCGCAGCATCGCGTGGGGCCCGTCGCCGCCGGCGTCGCACCGCCGTCGGCTCGCAGCAGGAGCATCCGACGACCATGGCAACCAAGCTCTCCGATGCGAAGGCGGCCGCCGCCGCGAAGCAGCGCCCACCGTTCCTGGTAGAGCTCTACCGCTCGGCGCTGGGCAAGAAGTACGTCATGGCGATCACCGGGATCATCGGGCTCGGCTACGTCCTCGCCCACATGCTCGGCAACCTCAAGCTCTACCAGTCGGCCGGGGAGTTCGAGGCGTACGCGGAGTTCCTGCGCCGACTGCTGTACCCGATCGCGCCGGAATCGGTGGTCCTCAACCTCATGCGCCTGGTGCTGGTGGCGGCGTTGGTGCTGCACGTCGTCGCCGCGCTGCAACTCACCCGGATGAACCGGATGGCCCGGCCGGAGTCGTACAAGGCCCGGCGCGACTACGTCGCCGCCGACTTCGCGGCGCGCACGATGCGGTGGACCGGCGTGATCGTGCTGCTGTTCATCATCTACCACCTCGCCGACTTCACGTGGGGCTTCGCGAACCCGGCCCCCGACGGCGCCGGCCTCTACGAGAAGGTGATTGCGAGCTTCTCTGAGCCGGCGATCGCCGGGTTCTACCTCGTGGCGAACCTCGCGCTCGGCGTCCACCTCTACCACGGCGTCTGGAGCCTGTTCCAGTCCCTGGGGTGGAGCAGCCGCCGGTTCAACCACTGGCGGAGGTCTCTGGCCATCGCGTTCACGGTCGTCGTCATCGGCGGCAACCTCTCGTTCCCGATCGCCGTCCAGCTCGGCGTGATCAGCTGAGCGACCCGCCCGCCGACCCGCCAGCCAGACAGGGAGCACGACATGACGGTCCTGGACTCCAAGGTCCCCGACGCGCCGATCGATCGCATGTGGGAGGACCATAAGTTCGACATGAAGCTGGTGAATCCGGCGAACAAGCGCAAGTTCGAGATCATCATCGTCGGTACCGGCCTGGCCGGGGCCTCGGCGGCGGCGACCCTCGGTGAGCTCGGCTACCGGGTGAAGGCGTTCACCTTCCACGACAGCGCCCGCCGGGCCCACTCCATCGCCGCCCAGGGCGGGATCAACGCCGCGAAGAACTACCACGGCGACGGCGACTCGGTGTTCCGCCTGTTCTACGACACGGTGAAGGGTGGCGACTACCGCTCCCGCGAGGCCAACGTCCACCGCCTCGCCGAGGTCTCGAACAACATCATCGACCAGTGCGTCGCCCAGGGCGTCCCCTTCGCCCGCGAGTACGGCGGCCTGCTGGACAACCGCTCGTTCGGCGGCGCCCAGGTCAGCCGGACGTTCTACGCCCGTGGTCAGACCGGCCAGCAGCTCCTCCTCGGGGCGTACCAGGCGCTCTCCCGGCAGGTCGCGGCCGGATCGGTCGAGCTGCACACCAACTCGGAGATGCTCGACGTCGTCGTCGTCGACGGCAAGGCGGTCGGGATCATCGTCCGGGACCTGGTCACCGGCGAGATCACCCGGCACTCGGCGCACGCCGTCGTCCTGGGCACCGGCGGGTACGCCAACGCCTTCTACCTCTCGACGAACGCGATGACGTGCAACGTCACCGCGGCCTGGCGGGCGCATCGCAAGGGCGCGTTCTTCGCGAACCCGGCGTACACGCAGATCCACCCGACCGCGATCCCGTCCAGCGACGAGTTCCAGTCCAAGCTCACCCTGATGTCGGAGTCGCTGCGCAACGACGGCCGGATCTGGGTGCCAGACGATCCGGACGACTCCCGCGACGCCGCCGACATCCCCGAGGACGAGCGCGACTACTTCCTCGAGCGCAAGTACCCGGCGTTCGGCAACCTCGTGCCCCGGGACGTCGCCTCGCGCAACGCCAAGAGCCAGGTCGACGCCGGCAAGGGGGTCGGGCCGCTGCAGAACGGCGTGTACCTCGACTTCGCCGATGCCAAGGCCCGCCTCGGCGAGGCTGCGATCGCCGACAAGTACGGCAACCTCTTCGACATGTACGAGCGGATCACCGGGGAGTCGCCGTACGAGATGCCGATGCGGATCTACCCCGCACCGCATTACACGATGGGCGGGTTGTGGGTCGACTACCACTTGCAGACCACCATCCCGGGGCTGTTCGCGATCGGTGAGGCGAACTTCTCCGACCACGGCGCGAACCGTCTCGGAGCCTCGGCGCTGATGCAGGGCCTCGCCGACGGCTATTTCGTGCTGCCCTACACGATCGGGGACTACCTCGCCCCCCTGCTCGGTCAGGAGAAGGTCGACACCTCGGCCCCCGAGTTCGAGGAGGCCGAGGCGGAGATTCGCGGCCAGATCGACCGCTTCCTGAACACCAACGGCACCCGCAGCGTGGACTGGTTCCACCGTGAGCTCGGCAAGATCCTGTGGGACTACTGCGGGATGGAGCGCACCGCCGAGGGGCTGCAGAAGGCGCTGAGCGAGATCCCGGCGCTGCGCACCGAGTTCGAGGAGGACCTGCGTGTCCTGGGCTCCGCGGAGTCGCTGAACACCTCGCTGGAGAAGGCCGGCCGCGTCGCCGACTTCTTCGAGCTCGCCGAGCTGATGTGCCGCGACGCCCTCGTCCGGGAGGAGTCGTGCGGGGGGCACTTCCGCGCCGAGCACCAGACCGAGGAGGGCGAGGCCCTGCGTGACGACGAGAACTTCGCGCACGTCGCCGCCTGGGAGTGGACCGGCGACTCCGCGAACCCGACCGAACACCGCGAGCAGCTGGAGTTCGAGTACGTCGAGCTGACCCAGAGGAGCTACAAGTGAACCTCACCCTCCGTGTGTGGCGGCAGGCGGGACCCGACGCCCCGGGCCGCTTCGAGACCTACCAGGCCACCGACATCTCGGAGCACTCCTCGTTCCTGGAGATGCTCGACCTCGTAAACGAGGAACTCGTCGCCGAAGGCGAGGAGCCGATCGAGTTCATGCACGACTGCCGTGAGGGGATCTGCGGTACCTGCGGCATGATGATCAACGGTCAGGCGCACGGCCCGCAGCTGGGCACCGCGACGTGCCAGCTGCACATGCGCACCTTCAGCGACGGTGACGAACTCGTCCTCGAGCCGTGGCGTGCCGCCGGGTTCCCGGTGATCAAGGACCTCGTCGTCGACCGTTCGGCGTTCGACGAGATCATCCAGGCCGGCGGGTACATCACCGTCGACACCGGTTCGGCGCCCGACGCGAACCTGATGCCGATCCCCAAGGGGACCGCCGACACGGCGATGGACGCCGCTGCCTGCATCGGGTGCGGGGCGTGCGTCGCCGCGTGCCCCAACGGTGCGGCGCAGCTGTTCACCGCGGCGAAGCTCTCCCACCTCAACGTCCTGCCCCAGGGGCAGGCTGAGCGTTACCAGCGCACCGAGAACATGGTCGAGGTGATGGAGGAGCACTTCGGTGCGTGCACCAACATGGGCGAGTGCGAAGCCGCCTGCCCCAAGGAGATCTCCATCGACTTCATCGCCGCGATGAACAAGGACTACCGCAAGGCGAAGTTCGCGAACCGGCGCACCGCCTGACCGCGGTCACCGTATCCGGCGCCGGCGCGAGGACCCCGCCCGAGGGCGGGGTCCTCGGCTTCGCCGACCACCGGTGCGAACCGGGAACCCGACGTAGTCTGGCGACGACACTCGGCCTCTGATGACGACCCCGGCCCCGAGGTACCTCATGTCCAGCGACGAACACCGCACCGTCAGCGGGTTCCCGTTCGAACCCGTCTACACCCAGCAGCACCTGGAGGGTTTCGAGCCGGACGTCAAGCTCGGCGACCCCGGCGAGTACCCCTACACCCGCGGGATCTACCCCAACATGTACCGGGGTCGGTTGTGGACGATGCGCCAGTACGCGGGGATGTCCACCGCAGAGGAGTCCAATCGTCGCTACAAGTACCTCCTCGCGCAGGGAACGACCGGTCTCAGCGTCGCCTTCGACCTCCCGACGCAGATGGGGTACGACTCGTCGGCCGAGATCGCCGACGGCGAGGTCGGCAAGGTCGGGGTCGCGATCGACACCGTCGAGGACATGAAGGCGCTGTTCGACGGGATCCCGTTGGACCAGGTCTCCACCTCGATGACGATCAACGCGCCGGCGAGCCTCCTGCTGCTGATGTACGAGATCGCCGCCGAGGAGCAGGGGGTGGCCCCCGACCGTCTCCGGGGGACGATCCAGAACGACGTCCTCAAGGAGTACATCGCCCGGGGGACCTACATCTACCCGCCGGCGCCGAGCCTGCGGATCA
>SLDB01000366.1 GCA_007125475.1 Nitriliruptoraceae bacterium
ATCTGTGTCGCACGGTGACTGCGGCGCACGCCCGGCGTCGCGGCGACCCGCACCTGCCGGCCGAGGACCTCGGAACCGCCGCGGCGCACGACGGGGTGATCGCCGTGCTGGGTGTGGATTCCCCGGTCGGCCGGTTGCTCGCCCGGGGCCTGCTGACCGCCGCCGAGACGGAGTTGCGGGCGTGGTTGGAGGTGTTCGGCCGCGACCGGGTAGTGCTCGGTGTGCGCAACCATGCGGTGGCACCCGGTGGGTCCCGCCTGGGGCGGTCGGGGAACGACCCCCACGAACCCGGTGACGACGTCCGTATCCGGCGGACGTTGGACCTCGCCGACCGCCTCGGGGTCACCGCCGCCGCGGTGAACGACGTGCGCCACCTCACCCGTGAGGACGTCGTCGTCGCCGACGTGCTGCGCTGCATCCGTCGGCAGGTCCCGATCACGGCGCGGAACGTCTCCCGTAGCACCGCCGAGGCGTGGTTCACCACTCCCGCCGAGCAGTACGCACGTTTCCGTGAGCGCCCCGACCTCCTCACCGCGGCGCACGAGGTCGCCGTCGGGTGCGAGGTCGACCTCGACCTCGGCGGGGTGCACACCCCGCGGTTGTCCGGGCTGGCACCGCCGGCAGCCGCCGCCGAGCTGCGTCGTCGGAGCCGCTCCGGTCTCGCCGAGCGCTCCCCGGCGCCCGCGGCTGTGGTCACCGACCGTCTCGAGCGTGAGCTCGCGGTGATCGACCACCTCGGGGTGCACGATCTGTTCCTCGCCGTCGACGACGTCGTCGACGACGTCCGGGCCAACGGGATCCTCGTCGCCTGCCGGGGTTCGGCCGCCGGGAGCCTGGTGTGTTACGCGCTGGGGATCAGCGACGTCGACCCGGTCGCGAACGACCTGGCGTTCGAGCGGTTCATGAACCCCTACCGCGACGAGCTCCCCGACATCGATCTGGACGTGGAGTCGCACCGCCGCGAGGACGTCTACGACCTGGTGCGGGAACGGTTCGGCGAGGAGCGCACCGCCAGTGTCGCGATGGTGGAGACGTTCCAGGCCCGGATGGCGCTGCGCGAGGTCGCGAAGGTCTTCGGCGTGCCGCGGTCCGAGATCGACGCGGTGGTTGGTGGCCTCACCCGTACCCGGGCGCGGGACGTGCGCCGGGCCGTCCACGAGCTCGACGAGCTGCGCGGCAGCAACCTCGACGCCGGTCAGCTCGCCACGATCCTGGATGTCGCCGAGCGCATCGACGGCTTCCCCCGGCACCTGGCGATGCACCCGTGCGGGATCCTGCTCGCCGACGACGACCTCGGTGGCCTCACCCCGCTGGAGCGCTCGGCCCACGGCTACCGGATGAGCCAGTTCGACAAGGACGACGTCGCCGCGCTCGGTCTCCTGAAGCTCGACGTGCTGGGGGTGCGGATGCTCTCGGCGATGCGCCACTGCCTGGATCTGGTCAATGGGGTGGGGGAGGCCCCGCCGACGCGGGCGGCCGACCCGTCGTCGCCCGGGCGTGCCGCCGACGGGAGCCTCGACCTGGAGGCGATCCCGCACGACGACCCGACGACGTACGCCCTGCTGCGCTCGACGCACTCGGTCGGGGTGTTCCAGGTCGAGTCCCCGGGGCAGCAGGAGCTGCTCAGCCGGGTGCGTCCCGAACGGTTCGCCGACCTGGTCGCCGAGATCTCGTTGTTCCGTCCCGGTCCGGTGAAGGCGGAGATGGTCGCCCCCTACGTCGCCCGCCGCCACGGTGACGAAGCCGTCGAGGTGGTCGAGGAGCGGTTGGACCCGGTGCTGGCCGAGACCTACGGCGTCGTCGTCTACCACGAGCAGGTGATGGCCGCGATCGCCGCGGTCACCGGGTGCGACCTGGGGTTCGCCGACCTGCTGCGCCGCCGGCTCGCCGACGACCGCGCCCACCCGGCGATCCGGGCGTGGGTGTTCGCCCGGGCGCGCCAGCGCGGGGTGGAAGCCCCGACGATCCGTCGGGTGTGGCGCCAGGTCGCGTCGTTCGCCTCGTTCGGGTTCTGCAAGGCGCACGCCGCGGCGTTCGCGGTCCCCACCGAGCGCTCGGCGTTCCTCAAGGCCCACGTCTTCCCGGAGTTCTTCGCGGGGCTGCTCACCCATGACCCGGGGATGTATCCGCGGCGTCTCCTCCTCGACGAGTGCCGGCGGTTCGGGGTCGCGGTGCTCGCCGCCGACGTCAACCACTCGTCGCGTTCGGTCACCGTCGAGGTCGTCGACCGGGGCCTGGCCGACCACCGGCTGGGGTTGACCACGGCACGTCGGGCCCACCTCGACGGCCGTGACCCCCGCCCGCACCTGCCGGTGGGGTGGTCGTGGGACCCCGATGGCGACGCGCCGCGGCCACCGTCCGGGATCGACGCCGGTGACGCCGGTGACGGCTACCGCTTCGCGGTACGTATCGGCCTCGACGACGTCGCCCCGATCACCGCGGCGGAGGTGACGGGGTTGCTGCGGCGCCGTCCCTTCACCTCGTTGGGGGACTTCTCCCGGCGTGGCGGGGTGTCACGACCGACCGCCACCGCCCTCGTCGACGCCGGGGCGCTGGACCGCGTCGCCGGCCTCGGCCGTCCGGACGGACCCGCGCACCGGCGGGTGCTGCGCCTCGCCGTCGAGGAGTTGTGGGCGGGGCGTCGTCGGACCGCCGCGTCGGCGGCGGTCGACGGTGGTGGCCGCGTCGACGGTGGCGGTTCGTCGGCGGTGCAGAGCCGCCTCGCCCTCGACGACCTCCCTGAACTGCCGCCCGAGCACCCCGCCGACCGGGTGCGTGCCGAACTCGCCGCCACCGGGCTGGACGTCTCCCGGCACGTGCTCAGCTTCTACGAGCCGTTGCTGACGGCCCTGGGGGTGCAGCGGGCGCACCGCCTCGCGGGGCTCGCCGACGGCTCGTCGGTGCGCGTCGCCGGGGTGAAGGTCGCGGTGCAGTCCCCGCCCCAGCGCTCCGGGCAGCGGGTGCTGTTCCTCTCGCTGGACGACCGCACCGGGCAGACCCAGGTCACCTACTTCGCCCGTGCGTTGCCGGCGACGGCGTGGACGGTGCGGCACGCCTGGCTCCTCGTCGCCGAAGGCCGCCTGGTGCGGCGTGGCACCGGTGCCGCGACGGTCACCGGCACCCGCGCGTGGGACCTCTCCCGGCTGTGGCGGGCCTGGCAGGAGGGCTGGCTCGACGAGGCGTTGCGGGAGTCGGGGACCCCGGCGCCGCACGACCGTCAACCGCTCCGACCGGTGGGGTTGCACGCCAGCGAGTTCGGGCGGGGGAGCCGGTGAGGCGCCGCCCCGGACGTCGGGGAGCACCGGCTCGTCACCGGGTCGTCACCGGCCCGACCCCGGGCGCCGTGGATCGGCGAGGTAGGCGGGGAGGACGACGTCGTCGGCGAGGTCGTCGGCCGGGATCGGCTCCCCGGCGCGGAGCTCGAGCGGCAGGACCCCCGCCCAATGTCCGAGCGCGACGTCCTCCTCGTCGTCGACCGGGCCGCCGGTGCGGATCTTCGCCGACGCCTCGGTGATCGGGATCCCGATCACCGTGGTGAGCTCGAGCTCCCGTGGCGAAGCCGGGCGCGAGTCGTCGGCCCGGCCCGGCAGGACGTGGTCGACGATGACGTCGAGGGCGGCGCGCTTCTCCTGATCGTCGTCGACGAGCCACGGGGTGCCGAACACCATCACCGAGCGGTAGTTCACCGAGTGGTGGAACGCCGAGCGGGCCAGCACCAGCCCGTCGATCAGCGTCACCGTCGCGCACGCCTCCACGCCGGTGGCCAGGGACCGCAGCAGGTGGTTGCCCACCGCGCCGTGGAGGTAGAGGCGGTCACCGTCGCGGCCGTGGAGCATCGGCACGACCCACGGCCGCCCCTCGACGGCGAACCCGACGTGACAGACCAGCGCCTCGTCGAGGATCGCGTCGATCGTGGCACGGTCGTGGTGGCCGCGTTCGGCGTGCCGGCGCAGCCGGGTCCGGGCGGTGACGTCGAGCGGGTCGGGGGTGTCAGGGGTCATGGGGGTTCCGCCTGAGGGGTCGATGCAGCCGCGCGAAACTAGCCCCGCTCGTCCCCGTCCGCCGTCGAATGCTCAACGTGGACGTGAGGCGGACCCGCCGATGTTGGCTCGCCGCGGGTCCGCCTCGGTGATCCGGGCTCGTCTCAGCCGGCGTTCAGCTCACGGGCGATCCGGTCGCCGATTTCACGGTCGATGCTCCGCCAGTACTCGAGCGCCCGCTCGAGGACCGGTGGCGAGACGCCATCGGCGAGGTGCCCGACGACGTTGGCAACGAGCCGGTCACGCTGGGCGTCGTCCATCACCTCGTTGACCAGCGTGTTGGCCTGCCCGAAGTCGTCGTCGTC
>SLDB01000245.1 GCA_007125475.1 Nitriliruptoraceae bacterium
CGCGTCGTCGGGCTCGTCAACGGGGTCCTCGTCGGTCTCGCAGGCGGCGAGGACGAGGCCGGCTACGGCCATGGCGGCCAGCGGTCTGGCGGGTCGGAACATCGTCGCTCCCTCGTCGGTGTTCGGCGTCGTCGGTGCGTCGAAGACCAGGTTCGTTCGTTTCCCTTACCTCCATGACCGTACGCAGCGCCTCACCCGACCCCGACGACGGGTACCGACGACGGAGCGGGGACGATCGACCGTTGTCCGGACGAATGGGGGACGTGACGCGAGCCCCGCCACCCTCCGCTACGCAGGGCCGGCCGACACGATGGCAACCGACACGATGGCACCGGGCCGCACTCCGGGTACGGCCCGCCGACGCCGATCCGTCCGGACGGGTCAGGCGTCGCCGACGACGCGGCGGGCCTCGGCGAGGAACGGGTTGCGGCGGCGTTCGGTCCCCACCGTCGTGTCCGGCCCGTGCCCGGCGAGGATCACGGTGTCGTCCTCCAGCGGCAGGACGGTGTCGACCAGGGAGCGCATCATGTCCGGGGTCGAGCCCCCGGGCAGGTCGGTGCGGCCCATCGCGCCGGCGAAGACGAGGTCGCCGGAGAACAGCACGTCGTCGCTGGCGGACTCCGCGGCCCCGAGTGCGAACGTCACCGGGACCCCGGCGAGCTCGCGGCCGAGGTAGGTGACGTGACCGGGGGTGTGCCCGGGGTTGTGCTTCACGTCGAAGCCCACCCCGGCGTACCGCAGGTGCTGGCCGTCGCTGACGTGGACGAGGTGCTCGTCGGGGGGGTCCCACGACACCCCGAACTGTGCGGCGAGCTGGTCGAGGTCGCCGCCGAACGTCGCGGCGGGGTTCTCCCACAACCAGGCGTCGTCGGCGTGCAGGAACGCCGGGACACCCAGGCTCCGGGCCAGTGACGGCACCGCCCAGATGTGGTCGAGGTGGCCGTGCGTGAGGAGGATCGCCTCGCAGCTCACTCCGGCGGCGGCCAGCATCCGAGGCACCTCGGTCTCGCCGTGCTCGCCGGGGTCGACCACGACCGCCGTGGACGAGTCGCGGTCACCGATGACGTAGCAGTTGGTCTGCCACCTCCCCAACGGTGCTCCGAGGACGAACCGGTCCGTCACGGCGGGACTCCCTGTGCCGGCTGAGAGGTGTCAGGGTGGGCGAGGCTAGCCGGTGACCTGGGGCACCACGCGGTAGGCGTCGAACACCCCGCTGACCCGCCGCACCGACCGCAGCGCCTCCTCGAGGTGCGAGGGATCACCGAGCTCGAAGCCGAAGCGCAGACGGGCCACCCGGTCCCTGGCCGTCCCGACCTGGGCCGAGACGATGTTGATGTGCAGGTCGCCGAGGACCTCGGTGATGTCGCGGAGCAGGTGCTTGCGATCGATCGCCTCCACCTCGATCTGCACCAGGAACGACGACGTCGAGGTCCCGGTCCAGTCGACGGGGACGAAGCGGTCCGGGTCGCGTTCGAGGTCGACGACGTTGGTGCAGTCGGCGCGGTGCACCGACACGCCACGACCCCGCGTGACGAACCCGACGATGTCGTCGCCGGGGACCGGGGTGCAGCAGCGGGCGAGCTGCACCAGCATCCCGCTGTCGCCCTCGACGGTGACGTCGTCGCTCCCGCTCCCCGGCCCGATCCGGATCGGCATCGTGCCCGACGGTGTCGGGTCGGGATCGGTGTCCGGGTCCTCTTCGAGCTCGAGGAGTTCGTTCACGATGTGCTGGGCGACCGACGTGCCGGTGAGGTGGCCCTCGCCGACGGCCCGGAACAGCGCCTCCGGGTTCTTGTAGTTCAACGTCCGGGCGACGGTGGCGACGTCGCCGGAGGCCATCACCCGCGAGTAGGCGACGCCCTTGCGGCGCAGCGCACGGGTGATCGCCTCCCGACCCCGTCCGATCGCGTCCTCGCGGCGTTCCCGATTGAAGTAGGACCGGATCTTGGACCGCGCCCGCTGCGAGACGGCGACCTGCAGCCAGTCCCGTGACGGGCCGGCGTCCTCGGCCTTGGAGGTGAGCACCTCGACGGTGTCACCGTTCACCAGGGCGCGGTCGAGGGGGACGAGGCGGCCGTTGACCCGGGCACCGATGCAGCGGTGGCCGACGTCGGTGTGCACGGTGTAGGCGAAGTCGATCGGGGTCGCACCGGCCGGCAACCCCATCACGTCACCGTTGGGAGTGAAGACGAAGACCTCGTCCTGGTAGAGGTCGATCTTCAGGGACTCGAGGTAGTCGTTGGGCTCCTCGACGTCCTGCTGCCACTCCAACAGCTGCTCGATCCACGGCAGATCGTCGGTGGCGGACTCGTGGTCACCGTTGCGCGAGCCGTCCTTGTACTTCCAGTGGGCCGCGACCCCGAACTCCGCGGTGCGGTGCATCGCCCGGGTGCGGATCTGCACCTCCAGCGGTCGGCCCTGCGGTCCGATCACCGAGGTGTGCAGCGACTGGTAGAGGTTCAGCTTCGGCATCGCGATGTAGTCCTTGAACCGCCCGGGGACCGGGCGCCAGGACGCGTGCAGCTGACCGAGGACCGCGTAGCAGTCGCGGACCGAGCCGACGATGACCCGGACGCCGACCAGGTCGTGGATCTCGTCGAACTCCTTGCCTCGCAGCACCATCTTCTCGTAGATCGAGTAGTAGTGCTTCGGACGCCCGGTGACCTCCCCGCGGATCTTGAGCTCCCGCAGTTGCTCGCGGATCGCGGCCATCACCTCCTCGAGGTACCGCTCCCGTTCCGGGTTGCGATGTTCGACCATCGCCACGATCTCTTCGTAGCGCTTCGGGTGCAGGGCGTGGAACCCGAGGTCCTCCAGACGCAGCTTGAAGTTCTGCATCCCCAACCGGTGGGCCAACGGCGCGTAGATGTCGAGGGTCTCCTGGGCGATCCGCTTCTGCTTCTCCCGTGGCATGTGCTGGATCGTCTCCATGTTGTGGAGACGGTCGGCGAGCTTGATCACCAGGACGCGGATGTCCTGGGCCATCGCCAACACCATCTTGCGCAGCGTCTCGGCCTGTTGCTGCTGCTTGGACTCGACCTGGAGCCGGTCCAGCTTCGTCACCCCGTCGACGAGGTGGGCGACCTCCTCACCGAACCCCTCCCGGACGTCGGCGAGGGTGGCGTCGGTGTCCTCGACGGTGTCGTGCAGCAACGCCGCGACCAGGGTGGCGGTGCCGAGACCCAGCTGGGCGAGCTCCGTGGCGACCGCGACCGGGTGGGTGATGTAGGCCTCGCCGGACTTCCGCCACTGGCCTTCGTGCATCGCCTCGGCGTACCGGTAGGCGCGCACCACCTCACGGACGTCGGCGGGCGAATGGGTGCGGATCGCCGAGCACAGACCCTCGACCTCGGGCGGGATCGACTCCCGCTGCACCATCGGCAGCCGCGAGAGGACGCCCTTCACCCCGGTCGGCCGCGGCGGTGGGAGCGCGGAGCGTGGCTGCCGCGCTGCCTCACCACCCGCACCATCGGGTCCCAGCGTGGTCTCCTACGTCACTCGTCCGTCGCCGCCCCGTTGCCCCGTCATCCGGCATCACCTTCCAAGCGTATCGCCCGCCACGGCAACAACCGGTCCGACGATCGGCACCGACCACCACGTTCCCCCGGTGTCGGCCCCGGATCCGACCGGGTCAGTACGTCAGCAGGGAGGTCACCCGGTACCCGGAGAGCTTCGCGGCGCCGTCGAGGAACGCCAACTCGAGGAGGAAGGCGAACGCCACCACCTCGCCACCGAGGCCCTCCACCAGCCGCGCCGTCGCGCTGGCGGTCCCCCCGGTGGCCAGGACGTCGTCGACGATCAGGACACGGTCCCCCGCCGAGATCGCGTCCTCGTGGACTTCGAGGACCTCCTCGCCGTACTCGAGGGTGAACGACTCCCGGCGTGTGGGTCCGGGGAGCTTGCCGGCCTTGCGGGCCGGGACGAACCCGGCGCCGAGGCGGAGCGCGACCGGCGGTCCCAGGATGAACCCGCGCGACTCCATCCCCACCACGACGTCGATGGCGGCCCCGTCGGCGACGTCGGTGAGGGCGTCGACGGCGAGGGTGAGCGTGGCGTGGTCCGCCAGCAGCGGCGTGACGTCCTTGAACACCACCCCGGGCCGGGGGAAGTCGGGGATGTCACGGATCCCGGCGGCGAGTCGGCCCCGGTCGAACTCGGCTGGCATGGGTCTCCCTGACGGCACGGCACGACCGTGGGGTTCAGCGGCGGCGGCGCTTGCGCCGGCCGGTGCCGCGAACGTAGTCGGTGGTGATCGGGGCCCGGGCCTCGGGGCTCCCGGCCGCCGGCTGCGGTGCGGCGCTCGGGTCGGCGCTCGCCGTCGACTCCGCATC
>SLDB01000088.1 GCA_007125475.1 Nitriliruptoraceae bacterium
GAGACCGTTGGCGCCGAACGCCGGAACGATACGTCGCCGGACGGGCGTTCGTGACGGGATGTGCGTCACCGGATCCGACGACGCCCTCGGGCCGGCACGCCGAACGCACCCACCGGTGCGACACGCCGGGCCGGCGCGGCGTATCCTCCAGCGCTCGTCACCCTGGCATCCGGACGTGCTCCCGGATCGTCGTGGCGGCGGGTTCCGGAGGTGGGCGGGGACCACCGCGCGACGAGGGGGACGGACGATGACCGCAGGGATCGTGACCACACCGTCAGGCCCGACGAGCGGGTACCGCAATCGCCGACCGCGACGCCCCCCCGGAACGCGCGGTGCCGGCCCGGGTCCGATCCACCGGCTGGCACGTGGGCTCGTGCTGGTGGCCGTGCTGGCGCTCCTCCCGGTGCACGCAGCGGCGGCCGATGACCCACCCCAGGGGCGCGGGATCGACCGTGCCTGCCCCGACGCAGCGCAGAACCTCGACCGGTTCACGGACACGGCGCCCGGCACCCACTACGCGACGATCAACTGCACCGGCTACTACGAGATCACCCGCGGCAGCACCGGCGCCGCAGGGGGGCGAACCTACTCCCCCCAGGACCCGGTGACCCGTGGACAGATGGCGACGTTCACCACCCGGATGCTCGAGCTGGTGCAGGAGCGCGAGCTCGCGATGGAGGTCGCGTTCCTCGACGACGACGTCATCCACCAGCCGAACATCCGCAAACTGGCCACCGCTGGTGTCGTGCAGGGCGTCGGCGACGATGTGTTCGCACCGGGCCGACACGTCACCCGCGCCCAGATGGCGACGTTCGTCACCCGGGCGATCGAGGAGGTCATCGGTGAGGCGCTACCCCGACAGTCGGCGTTCGACGATGTCTCCGGCACGCACGCCGTCAACATCGAGAAGCTCACCGCCGTCGGCGTCGTCACGGGTCTCGCCGACGGCGGGTACGGCCCGGATCGCACGATCACCCGTGAACAGATGTCCTCGTTCCTCGCCCGTGGGATGGACGTCATCGCCGAGTACGCGGCGTTCCCGGACTTCGTCGAGCCCGTCGACGGCACACCGTCGACCGACGCCTGGGAATCGGTCCCCCAGCCCGGGGTCCGGGCGCTGACCGGGCTCGCGATCGGCTCCCATGAGCGCTTCGACCGGGTCCGCTTCGACCTCGACGGCGAGTTCGGCGCCGGTTGGCGGGTCGAGTACGCCTCCGAGGCCCGCCGGCCGGGGACCGACGAGGTCCTCGAGGTCGAGGGCGACGCGCTGCTGCGCCTGACGATCATCGGCGTCGACCCCGACGACGCCCTCCCCGACGGGGTCGAGACCTGGGTCGCCGAACGGATGAACGCGCCGATGAAGAACGTCGTCACCGAGGTGGTGAACGCCGGCGTACGTCGCGGTCAACACACCGTCTACATCGGGGTGACCGGGGTGCTGCCGATGATCGTCTCTCAGCTGTCGAGCCCCGAACGCATCGTGATCGACGTGTTCCGGGGCTTCACCCCGCTCCCGCCGACCGAGATCCTCCCACCGCTGCAGCCCCCACCGGAACCCGAGGTGGTCTCGAGCTTCACGACTTCGCTGGTGGCCGGTCAGGCGCGGAACACCAACATCCACCTCGCCGCCGACTACATCGACGGTGACGTGATCGCACCCGGCGCGACGTACTCGTTGAACCAGGGGATCGGGCCGCGCACCAGCGCGCGCGGGTTCATCGGCAACGGCTTCATCTCCGACGGCGAGGTGATCAGCGTCGTCGGTGGTGGGGTGAGCCAGATGGGAACCACCTTCCTCAACGCCGCCTGGGACGCCGGGATCCGCCTCGACGCCTGGCGTCCGCACACCATCTACTTCCCGCGCTACCCGATGTGCCGGGAAGCCACGCTGGCGTGGGACCAACTCGATGTCCGGGTGACGAACAACTCCCCCCATCAGATCACGGTCTCGACGCGGTACACCGACACCTCGGTGACCGTGGAGTTCATCAGCATCCCGTGGGCCGAGGTCACCAGCTGGATCGGTCAGCCCTTCGACATCGTCGGTGGGGTCGGGGGTGCGTTCAGCGTGAGCTGCAGCCGCACCGTCACCTACCCGGACGGGTCGACCTCCCGTGACTCGCGTACCTGGCGGTACAACGAGGGCTACCCGGGGTGAGCGCCGACGGCTTGGTCATCAACCGCCCCCGTTGACCACGGCACCGACCGCACCCAGGAGCGTCGATGGGATCGGAGGCCGCCCTCGCCGCGGTGATCCTGCTGGTGCTGATCGTCGCACTGGTGCGCGAACTGGCGCCCCCGGCCGCGGCGATGGTCGGTGCGCTCGTCCTGTTCGTCCTCGTCGGGATCCTCCCCGCCGAGTCGGCGTTCCTGGGGCTCGCCAACCCCGCGACGATCAGCATCGCCGGGCTGTTCATCGTCGCCCGCGCCATCCGTGACCACGCCGACCTCGACCGGGTGATCAGCCGTTTCCTCGGCGACGGCCGACACGGAGCCCGGGCCGCACTGCTGCGGTTCGTGCCACCGGTGATCCTGTTGTCGGGGTTCATGAACAACACCCCGCTGGTGGCCACCGGCGCACCGGTGATCCGCGACTGGGCCGAACGGCACGGCGTCGCCACCAGCAAGCTGCTGATGCCCCTGTCGTTCGCCGCGATCATCGGAGGGGTGCTCACCCTCGTGGGCACCGGACCGAACCTGGTCGTCTCCGGGATGCTCGAGTCCGCCGGCGAGGCCCCGTTGGGGTTCTTCGGGCTCACCCCGGCGGGCCTGCCCCTGGCGGTGATCGGCGGCGTGGTGCTGATCGTGCTGGGGCCGCGGCTGTTGCCGGACCGGCGCACCCCGCACGAACGCAGCGCCGGTGACCCGCGCGACTACACGGTCCGGCTCGAGGTGGTGACCGACGGGCCCCACGACGGTGAGACGATCGCCGACGCGGGGCTCCGCGACCTGCCGCGGGTGTTCCTGGCCAGTGTCCGCCGGGATGGCGCTTCGCAGGGACCAGCGCATCCGCAGACGGTGCTGCGAGGGGGCGACGAGCTGGTGTTCGTCGGCGACGTCCACACCGTGCGCGACCTGTTGGCCCGACCTGGTCTACGCGAGGCGGAACGGGCCCAGACCGCGGTGTTGGAGGGCGAGCGACACGGCTTGGTCGAGTGCATCGTCGGACCGAACTCCGACCTCGTCGGTGTGACGATGAAGCAGGTCGCGTTCCGGGGTCGGTACGGAGGCGCGGTGATCGCAGTGCACCGTGCCGGCGAACGCATCGACGCGAAGCTCGGCACGGTCGAGCTGCACCCCGGCGACGCCCTCCTGGTCCTCGCCGACGACACGTTCGTGGAACGATGGCACGGCCACCGCGACTTCGCCGTCGTGATCCCGCTGGACACCGAACAGCCTGCGTCCGGCAACGGCTTCCGCTGGTTGTCGCTGGGCACGTTGGCCGGGATGATCCTGTTGGCGGCCACCGGGACCCTGCCGGTGCTCACCGCGATCCTGCTGGCCTGCGCCGTCCTGGTGGCCACGCGCGCGATCCGGTTCGGCCGGGCGATCGCGGCGCTGGACGTCGACGTCCTCCTCATCGTCGCCGCCGCGATCGGCCTGGGCTCGGCGATCGAGGCTTCAGGGCTGGCGGCGCGGTTGGCCACCGGGATCGAGGTCGCCGCGGCCGCGACGACCCCGCTGATCGCCCTTGCGCTCATCGCGTTCGGCACGATGCTGCTCACCGAGTTGATCACGAACGTGGCGGCGGCGGCCCTGATGGTCCCGATCGCCCTCGACGTCGCCCAGCGGGTCGAGGCGGAGCCGACCGGGTTCGCGGTCGCGGTCGCGCTGGCCGCCTCGGCGTCGTTCCTCACCCCGATCGGGTACCAGACGAACACCATCGTCTACGGCCTGGGTGGTTACCGCTTCGGTGACTACTGGAAGCTCGGGCTGCCGATGGCCGTGGTCACGCTGAGCATCATCCTGATCGTGGTCCCGTTGGTGTGGTGATCACCGGGTCGCCGGGATGAGCCGGAATGCCCGAGGCCTCCGGACGGTTCACCGGAGACGTCCCCGAACCCGGAGCTGACCAGCTATGACGCCCCCCGGGGTCCGCAGCGAACCACCCGACGCGGGTGCGGCACACCTCAGCGGCGACGACCGGGGCGAGTTCGGGGCCGGACTCCTCGTCGTCCTCCCGACGTTCGAGGAAGCCGAGACCCTGCCGACGCTGATCACCGAGTTGCGCGGGGTCGCGGTGCTGGCCGACGTCCTCGTGGTCGACGACGCCTCACCGGACGGAACCGGCGAGATCGCCGAAGTCCTCGCC
>SLDB01000246.1 GCA_007125475.1 Nitriliruptoraceae bacterium
CGGAAGAGCACACGTTCTGAAAGAGTGTACCTGCGGGCCCTGTGTGCTGGGTTGGTCGGCGACCGGGTCGTTCTCCGTCTCCCACGCAGCGAGGTCGGCGACCTCGGTGAGGGCCCCGTCGTCGGCGTGCTGGACCGTGCCGAACATCGCCGCAGGGGCCCACGCCTCGGCGATCTCGTCCCGCAGGGGGCTGGCGTCACCGAACCCGAGCGCTACGTACAGCGAGCCGTCATCGGCGGCGGCGACGTCGGCGGCCCCGATGAACTCGTCCTCGCCCATGCCGAGCGAGGGGAGCCCGGTGACGACCTCGCTGACGGTGCCGTCGGGGGCGATCGCCGTCACGCCGGCGGTGGTCCCCATGCACGCTTCGACCTCGTCACCGTCGAACTCGATCGTGATGCAGTGCTCGTCGCCGCCGGTGCCGCCTTCGGCGACGTAGACGGTGCCGTCCGGGCCGACGTCGATGCCACGCGGATTGTTCAGACCGTCCACCACCACTTCGACGCGGGGGGTCTCGGCGGCGGCGGGTACTGCGAGGATTCCCGGGGTGATCAGCGCCGCGGTGAGCACGGCGACGCGAATGCGAGGACGCATGGTCCCATTCTCCTGGTTCCCGTGTGGCGCGACGCACCACATCCCGACGACGTCCGGTGGAGTCCGGACGCCTGACCACACGAAAGCTAGACCCACGACGACGTGCGTCGCGGTGGATCCTGGGCGCTGGTGCGCGTCCCGCGCTCGACGGCCTGGGGCCCGTCACCTGCGGGCCGGGTCCGAACCTGGGCCGGGCCGGGGGTGTGTCGGCCGTCGGTGGGACTTCCGGGGAACGGGTACCGGACGTCTACCGTGCAGCCCGCCAGGCCAGGTGCGGTGGTCGGTGAGGAGTGGTGGTGTTCGAGGGCCTGATCACGCTCGTGGCGGCCGCCGGCGTCGCCGGGGTCGCGCTGGTCGTCGTCGCCACCCTGATGGGCGGGATCGCGCAGTCCACCGTCGGGTTCGGGGCGGCGTTCGCCAGCGTCCCCGCCCTGGCGCTGGTCGCGCCCGAGCTGCTGCCCGGCGCGGTGCTCACCGGGATGCTCCCGCTCACCGCCTGGATGGCCGTGATCGAGCGCCGACACCTCGATCGGCCGGCGGCGCTCCGCCTCAGCCTCGCGCGGGTGCCGGGGATCGTGATCGGCACCGCGATCGTGGTCGCCGCCGATGTGCAGTGGCTCACCCTGATCGTCGCCGTCGTCCTCCTCACCGCCGTCGCCGCGTCGGCGATGGGGTGGCGGATCGCGGTCACCCCGGCCCGGGAGTGGGTGGCCGGGGTGGTCTCGGGGACCACCGGGGCCGCCACCGCCCTGGGCGGCCCCCCGCTGGCGTTGCTCTACCGCCACCGTGACCCCGCGGTGGTGCGTCCCACCCTGGCGGTGGTGTGGGTGGTCGGGATCGTCCTCACCCTGACCAGCCTCGGTGTGGCGGGGGAGTACACCGTCGTGCAGGCCGGGGCCGGTGCGGTGTTGTCGTTGGTGGTCCTGTGCGGGTTGCTCGTCAGCCGGCCGGTGATCGCCCGGGTCTCGCCGTCAGCGATCCGCACCGCCGTGCTGTGGTGGGCCGGGGTCGGTGGGGTGGCGGCGCTGGTCCGGGCGTTGCTGCTGTGAACCCGCCCGGACGGGCGTCCGACGGCCGACGAGCTCGCGCCGCACCAGCCGGGAGGCGGTGGGTTCAGCGCACCGAATCGAGGGCCGCGACGACGTCGTCGTGGCGCTCGCCGAGCGCCGGCTGCTCGCGCACCATGGCCTCCACGGCCCCGGGGACGAGCTGCGGGTCGACCCCGAGCTCGGTCAGGGTCGTCGGCAGACCCAGGGCGCGGACGACGTCGCGGACGTGAGCGGCCAACCCGGCCGGGTCCATCCCGAGCGGTTCGGCCAGCCCGGCGATCCGCTCGCCGGCGTCGTGGAGGTGGAACTCGATCGCGGCGGGGAGCAGCACCCCGCTGAGCTCGCCGTGCCGGACACGGCTCGCCCCGCCGAGCTGGTGGCGGGCGGCCGAGCCGAACCACGGCAACCCCGGGGGGTTGGGCTGTGTCGTCGGGAGCTGGAACCGCGGGAACATCGCCATCCACGCCGCGACCTGCAGGCGCTGCCGGCGTGCGGCGTCCTCGTCGCCGTCGGCGAGGTGGCCAAGGAGTTCGACCAGCTCGCCGACCGCGGCGGTCGTCACCGGGTCGCGGAACAGCTGGGGCACCTGCTGGACGTGGCCGCCGATCGCCGAGTCCAGCGCCTTCACCCCGGTCGAGGCCCACAGCGCGTGGGGGGTGCGGGTGGTCAACTCGGCGTCGAGGACCACGACCCTCGGCAGCAGCCCGTGGTCGGCGTAGAGGTGCTTCTCGCCGGTGGCGTCGTCGGTGACCCCCACGAAGTTGGTGAACTCCGCCTGCGACAGCGTGGTGGTCACCGCCACGACCGGGAGCATCGGGGTGTCCAGCGGCGCCGCCAGCGGCCGGGGGCGGGTGGTCCACTGCGGATCGGCGACGGCCATCGTGACCGCCCGGGCGACCTCGACGGGGCTGCTCCCGCCGACGCTGATCACCGCCTGCGCCCCGGTGCGTTGCACCTCGGCGACCCCGGCCTCGACCGCCGAGCGCGGGGCGTGCTCCCGCGAGCCGTCCCACACCTGCACCCGGGTGTCGCCGGTGGCCTGAAGGACCTCGTCGATCAGCCCCGAGGCGGCGACGGTGCGCCCGGTGACCAGCAGCGCACGGTCGACCCCGAGCCCGGTGAGCGCGTCGGCGAGGACGCGACGGGACCCGGGGCCGAAGTGCACGGTCTGGCGGGCACCGTCGTGACGTCCCTGCATCTGTCGTCCTCCCGGGGGTGCTCGACGCGGAGCGCTGGCCGCGATCCGGCCGAAGCCTACGCCGACGCTCCCCCGGCCCGTCCCCCGTTGCGGTCACCCCGGGGCGGGGAGGGTCGGATCCCCCTGGACGACGGCCGGGAGACGGTGGCAGCCTCTATCCCCCCGGTGGGCGAGGAAGTACGTTCCCCTCGTCGTGTTCCCCGTTCGGTGGGCACGGCCGAAGCGACGAGCCGCGTGATGGCCGGCGTGACGGACACCGAGGCAGAGCAGGCACCGAAGCGAGGCAGGGCGCTCCCCCCACCGGGGGCGGGGCGCGGATGAGGAGACCGGATGGCCGCTGGGTGGTCGGGGATCGTCGACGCCTCGGTGACACTCCGCCGTGAGCTGCACCGCCGCCCCGAGTTGACCTGGTCGGAGCACGCGACCGCAGCCGCCGTCCGTCGGAACCTCGACGCGGCCGGGATCCGGTGGCGGTCGTGTGCGGGGACCGGGACGGTGGCGACGCTCGCCCCCGACGCCCCGGGCCGTCACCTGGCGTTCCGGGCCGACATCGACGCGATGCCCGTCGCCGAGGCGACCGGGACGGCGTGGAGCTCCGAGCACGACGGGGTGATGCACGCCTGCGGTCACGACGGGCACACCGCGGCGTTGTTCGCCGCCGCCTGGTGGCTGCAGGAGCACGCCGATCGACTCCCCGGGCCGGTGACGCTGCTGTTCCAACCCGCCGAGGAGGGTGGTCACGGCGCCAGGGGGATGATCGAGGACGGTGCCCTGGACGACGTCGTCCGGCCCGCCGGTGCCCCGCCCTCACCCCCGCGCCCGGTCGAGGTGATCTTCGGGTGGCACAACTGGCCGGCGATCCCGTGTGGTCGGGCGGTGTGCCCCGACGGGGCCGTGATGTCGGCGAACGGCAGCTTCGAGGTCGAGGTCCGCGGCACCGGCGGTCACTCCAGCCAGCCCGAGGCCACCCGGGATCCGGTCCTGGCGGCCTCGGCGATCACCCTCGCCCTGCAGCAGATCGTCTCCCGGCGGCTGCCGGCCCAGCAGGCCGCCGTCGTGGCGGTGACGTCGATCAACGCCCCCAGTGGTCTCACGGTCACCCCGGAGCGGGCCGTCCTGGCCGGCACGATCCGGATCGGCGACACCGCGCAGCGCGACGCCGTGTTCGCGATGATCGACGAGATCGCCACGGCGACGGCCCGGGGTTACGGTGTCGAAGCGGTCACCACCCCGGCCCCGCGGTACGGCGCGACGGTGAATCACCCCCCGGTGGCCGCCGAGATGCGGGCGGCGTTGCACGCCGAACTCGGCGAGGGTTGGCACGACACCTCCGCCGCGGTGCCGGTGATGGCCTCCGAGGACTTCAGCTACTACCTGGAGCGGGTCCCCGGGGCGTTCGCGCTCGTCGGGGCGGACGACGGCCACGGCCACGACCAGCCGTGTCACAGTCCCCGCTACGACTTCAACGACGTGCTGATCCCCCAGGTCGGCCGCGTCTTCGCCCGCCTGGCGGGCGTCCCCGTCCCCGTCGACGCCGGCGGCGTCGTCGGGCACGTCACCATCAACACCGCCGACGCAGCACAGGAGGACGGTCCATGGACATGACCCCGTTCGAGCAGTGGGAATCCGAGGTTCGCGGGTACTGCCGCGCGTTCCCGACCGTCTTCGCCTCGGCGTCGAACGCCCGGCAGGTCGCCGAGGACGGCACCAGCTACCTCGACTTCTTCGGTGGGGCCGGCGTGCTGAACTTCGGGCACAACAACCCGCGGATGAAGCGGGCGATGATCGAGTTCCTCGAGGCCGACGGCGTGGCCCACAGCCTCGACACCTACACCACCACCAAGCGTCAGTTCGTCTCCCGGTTCGCCGAGGTGATCCTCGAGCCCCGCGGGATGGACCACAAGCTGCAGTTCACGGGGCCGACCGGCACGAACGCGGTCGAGGCGTCGCTGAAGCTGGCACGACGGGTCACCGGCCGGCAGAACGTCGTGGCGTTCAGCCACGGCTTCCACGGCATGACACTGGGCTCGTTGGCGGCAACGGGGAACGACGTGTTCCGCCGGGCGGCCGGGGTCCCGTTGCCGTTCATCGACCGACTGCCGTTCGAGACCGCCCCGGGTGGGGGGATCGAGGCGCTTCACGCCTACCGCGCCGCCCTCGACGACTCCTCGAGCGGCCTGCGGCCGCCGGCGGCGTTCCTCGTCGAAGTGGTCCAGGCCGAGGGCGGCGTCCACGTCGCCAGCGAGGCGTGGCTGAAGGCGGTCCAGGACCTCGCCCACGACGTCGGGGCGCTGTTCATCATCGACGACATCCAGGCCGGGTGTGGTCGGACCGGGTCGTACTTCAGCTTCGACGGGATGGACCTCGACCCCGACATCGTGAACCTCGCCAAGGGGATCGGCGGGTACGGCACCCCGCTCGCGATGAACCTCAACAAGCCCGAGCACGACGCCCACTGGGCCCCCGGCGAGCACACCGGGACGTTCCGCGGGCAGGGGCTGTCGTTCGTCGCCGGGACCGAGGCGTTGGCGTACTTCACCGACGACGAGTTGATGACCACCGTCGCCGCCCACGGCGAGGTGATGCGCGAGCGTCTGCAGCGGATCGCCGACGCCAACCCGTCACAGGGCTGGCAGGTCCGTGGCCGCGGGATGCTGCAGGGCATCGACCTCGGTGACGGGGCGCTGGCCAAGCAGGTGCAGGCCAGCGCGTTCGCCCACGGGCTGCTGATCGGTCCGTGCGGCTCCGGGGGACGGGTGGTCAAGCTCATCCCGCCGCTGACGATCGACGCCGACGATCTCACCGAAGGCCTCGACCTGCTGGAGAAGGCGGTCGCCGAGGCGCAGGGGGCGGTATGAGGCGTCGCGACGACATGACGTTCCCCGCCGAGGAGTACGAACGGCGGCTGTACGAACTGCGTCAGCGGATGGAGCAGCGCCTCCTGGATGCGGTGGTGATCACCGATCCCGAGAACCTGATGTACCTCACCGACTACCAGACGACGGGGTACTCGTTCTTCCAGGCGCTGGTCGTCCCGCTCGAGGACGAGCCGTTCATGATCACCCGGGCGATGGAGGAATCCAACGTCATCGAGCGCACCTGGGTCGAGCTCACCCGTCCGTACTCCGACACCGGTGACGCGATCCAGATGCTGGTGACCTCCCTGCACGAGTTCGGGCTCACCCACAAGAGCGTCGGCTACGAGCGAAACAGCTACTACTTCCCCGCCTACCAGCAGGACCGCATCCGCACCAGCTTCCTCGACGGCCACCTGATGGACTGCTTCGGGATCGTCGAGGAGGGTCGCCGCCGCAAGTCCCCGGCGGAGATCGAGGTGATGCGCAAGGCGGCGTACGCCACCGAGGCCGGGATGTGTGCCGGGATCGCGGCCGCCCAGGAGGGCGTGACCGAGAACGAGATCGCCGCCGAGGTGTGTGCGGCGATGTTCCGTGCCGGCGGCGAGGGCCCGGCGGTGTGGCCCTACGTCACCTCCGGGCCGCGGACGATGATCGGGCACGCCACCTTCGAGGGCCGGACGGTGGAGCCCGGCGAGCACGTCTTCCTCGAGATCGGGGGGTGCTTCCGCCGCTACCACACCGCGATGATGCGCACCGTCCTCCTCGGCGACCTCACCCCGTCGATGCAGAAGGCCCAGGAGCGGATGCAGCTCGCGCTCAAGGAGCTGACCTCGGTGATGCGCCCGGGGATGACGGTCTCCGACGTCGACGGGATCGTCCGCCACATCGTCTCCGACAACGACATCGGGGCGCGGTTGGTCACGCGGGCCGGGTACTCGATCGGGATCGCGTTCCCGCCCAGCTGGGACGAGGGCTACATCATCAGCCTGATGCCGGGGGACTTCAGCATCCTCGAGGAGGGGATGACGTTCCACGTGATCCCGTGGATGTGGGGGGTCGACGGGGACAAGACCGTCGGGATCTCCGACACCCTGCGGATCACCGAGGACGGCTGCGAGTCGTTCTTCACCCTCGACAAGGAGTTCTCGGTGAAGGGCGGACCGACGCCGACCTCGCGGTTGGCGCCGATCGACCCCGAACGGTTCACCGCGCCGGCGTCGGCCGGCTCACCGGGCCGGGGACCGGGCGGCGACGGCGACGCCCCCGACGCCGAGGTGCCGGCCTGAGGCGGCCGCCGACCATCGCTGCACCACCCGGACCACCACCGGCGTCCACACCCCCGACGGCACGAGATCCCCGCGATCCCCGCGCGAGGCCCCACAAGGAGGAGTCATGCTCACCGTCACCGACCCCACCACCGGCGAGGTCATCCGTGAGGTGCCGCCGCTGAGCGCCGAGGAGGCCTCGGACGTCGTCGCCCGCGCCCAGGCGGCGTTCGACGGCTGGCGGCGGCGGAGCTTCGACGAACGCGCCGAGGTGCTGCGTGCCGTCGCCGCCCACATGCGCGCCGACGTGGACCGCCTCGCGATGCTGATGACCGAGGAGATGGGCAAGCCGATCACCGAGGCCCGTGGCGAGGTCGAGAAGGCCGCCTGGTGCGCCGAGCACTACGCCGACCACGCCGAGGGGTACCTCGCCGTCGACGAGATCGCCTCGGACGCGACCCGCAGCTACGTGCAGTACCTCCCGATCGGGCCGGTGCTCGGGATCCTGCCGTGGAACGCGCCGTTCTGGCTCGCGTTCCGGTTCGCGGCGCCGGCGCTGATGGCCGGCAACACCTGCGTGATGAAGCACGACCCGCACGTGCCGGGGTGCGCGGAGGCGATCGCCGAGGTGTTCGCGGCCGCCGGGGCGCCCGACGGGGTGTTCCAGTCGGCTCTCGTCGAGACCCCCGAGGTTGAGGGGCTGATCCGCGACCCGCGGATCCAGGCGGTGTCGTTCACCGGATCGGAGCGGGCCGGATCGATCGTGGCGTCCACCGCGGCCTCCGAGATCAAGCCCTCGGTCCTCGAGCTCGGCGGCTCCGACCCGTGCATCGTCCTCGCCGACGCGGACCTCGAACAGGCCGCCGACACCGTGACGCTGTCGCGGATCATCAACGCCGGCCAATCCTGCATCGCGGCGAAGCGGATCCTCGTCGAGTCGTCGGTGCACGACGAGTTCGTCGAGATGCTGCACCAGCGCCTGGCCGCCCTGGTGCAGGGAGACCCACGCGACGAAGGCACCCAGGTCGGCCCGATCGCCCGCGCGGAGCTGCGTGACGAGCTGCACCGACAGGTCCGCGAGTCGGTCGAGGCCGGAGCGGTGTGCCGCCTCGGTGGTGAGCTCCCCGACGGAGACGGGTTCTTCTACCCGGTGACGCTGCTCACCGACGTCGACCCGACGATGGCGGTGTGCCGCGAGGAGACCTTCGGCCCCGTCGCGGTGGTGCTCTCGGTCGCGTCGGCCGACGAGGCGTTGGCCCAGGCGAACGCCACCTCGTACGGGTTGGCGGCGAGCGTGTGGACCTCGACCGAGCGCGGTGAGGCGATGGCCTCCGAGATCGTTGCCGGCCAGGTCGCGGTGAACGGGATCGTCAAGACCGACCCGCGCCTGCCCAGCGGCGGGGTGAAGCGCTCCGGGTACGGCCGGGAGCTCGGCCCGCACGGCATCCACGAGTTCGTCAACGCCCAGCAGGTGTGGGTCGGCCCGAAGCAGGGCTGAGGATCACCGAGGATGGCGACCGACCCCACCGCGATGGTCGCGATCTCGCTGGATGCGGTGATCGTCGCGGTCTCCGACGGTGAGCCCCGCCTCCTCGTCGTCGGGCCCGAGGGGGTGCCACCGGCGCTACCCGCGGGGCCGTTGGACGTCGAGGCCGACGAGACGCTCGAGCTGGCGCTGCGGCGCTGGGTGAGCCGGCAGACGCGGTTGGACGTCGGGTACGTCGAGCAGCTCTACACCTTCGGCGACCTCGGGCGACGGCCCGACGCCGGCCGGACCCGCCAGGTCAGCGTCGCCTACCTCGCCCTGGTGCGCGAGGCGGTGCCGCACCTGCAGGCCCGGTTCGTCGACGTCTACGACCTGCTGCCGTGGGAGGACCACCGGCAGGGCGAGCCGCCGGTCCTCGCCGAGGCGGTGCGGCCGGTGCTCGAGCGGTGGGCCGGCGACGACCGGGCACGGCGTGAACGGATCGCGTCGACGTTCGGCCCGACGTGGGACGGTGGACGCGTGCTGGAGCGCTACGAGCTCCTCTACGAGGCCGGGGCGGTTGCCGAGGCCGCCGTGGACGCCGACCGGCCCATCCCCGCCGACGTGGTCGGCGAGGCGATGCGCTTCGACCACCGTCGGATGGTGGCGACCGCGTTGGGGCGACTGCGCGGGAAGCTGACGTACCGGCCGCTGGTGTTCGAGCTCCTCGAGGAGCGCTTCACCCTCCTGGAGCTGCAACGCACCGTCGAGGCGCTGGCGGGGGTGCGCCTGCACAAGCAGAACTTCCGGCGGATGATCGAGCGTTCGGGGCTCGTCGAGGGGACCGGCGAACGCGTCGCCGGTCAGGGAGGTCGCCCGGCCGAGTTGTTCCGCTCCCGGCCGGCCGCGTACGGCGAGCGCAAGCGCACCGGGACCGCACCGCCGTACCGGTGAGCGGCCGCACCGGCCCCTTCCCTGCCCGGCAGCGGGTGCGCCAGGCGACGCCGGCGGCACGCGACGGTGCGGATCGCCGTGGGGGACGGTAAGCTCCCCCCGCCTAATACTCTAACTGAGCATAAGTGGCCCCCCGCGAGAGGCATCTCCTTGGCCGGCACCGTGTCGTCGCCGCCCCGCCTACGAACCCCTCTGCCCGTGCACACCCGCCTCGAGGGTGTCGTGCCCGACGCCGAGGCCGCCCTGGTCTCCCCGTTGCTCGAGGAGATCGACGAGCTCAAGCGCGAGCGCAACGCCGTCGTCCTGGCGCACAACTACATGACCCCCGACGTGTTCCACGGCGCCGCCGACCTCCGCGGCGACTCGTTGGAGCTGGCCCGGCTGGCCGCCGAGACGGACGCCGAGGTCATCGTGATGGCCGGGGTCCATTTCATGGCCGAGACCGCCAAGATCCTCAGCCCCGACCGGACCGTGCTGATCCCGGACCTGCGTGCCGGGTGTTCCCTGGCCGAGTCCATCACGGCCGCCGACGTACGCGGCCTGCGGCAGCGCTACCCCGGGGTGCCGGTGGTCACCTACGTCAACACCTCCGCGGCGGTGAAGGCCGAGTCCGACATCACCTGCACCTCCTCGAACGCGGTGCGGATCGTCGAATCGCTGGGCGTCGACCGCGTGCTGTTCCTCCCCGACCAGTACCTCGCCGACTGGGTCGACACCCAGACCGACGTCGAGGTGATCGGGTGGAACGGCGCGTGCGAGGTGCACGAACGGTTCACCGGCAGCGAGCTCGACGAGCTGCGGGCCGGTGACCCGGAGCTGGCGATCATCGCCCACCCGGAGTGCCCCCCGGACGTGCTGGCCGCCTCCGACATCGTGGGCTCGACCTCGCAGATGACCGCCTGGGTCCGGGAGCACCAGCCGGCGCGCGCCGTGCTGGTCACGGAGTGCTCGATGGCCGACAACGTCGCCCGTGACGCCCCGGACACCGAGTTCGTCCGGCCCTGCAACCTCTGCCCGCACATGAAGCGGATCACCGTGGAGAACATCCGCGACGCGTTGTCCGCGATGCAGCACCGGGTGGAGGTCGACGAGGCCGTCGCCGACCGGGCGCGCTCGGCGTTGCAGGCGATGCTCCGTGTCGCCTGAACCCCGTCTCGGGCCCGGCATCGCCACCCGTCGGGCACGCGTGGTCGTCGTCGGGACCGGGATCGCCGGGCTGACGACCGCCCTCGAGCTCGGTGACTGCACCGTGATCGGCGCCGCCGAGCTCGGCGACGGCGCGAGTCGCTGGGCCCAGGGGGGGATCGCCGCCGCGTTGGGGCCGGGTGACGACGCGGCCGACCACGCCGCCGACACCTGCGCGGTCGCCGGCGGTCTGGCCGACGCTGCGATCGCCGGGGTCGTCGCCGGGGCGGCCGCCGATCGGATCGCGTGGCTCGAGTCGCTGGGCGCCACGTTCGACCGCGCCGCCGCCGGTGGCCTCGTCCTCGGTCGCGAAGCCGGACACCGCGCCCACCGCATCGTCCACGCCCGGGGTGACGCCACCGGCGCGGCGGTGATGGCCGCGCTCACCGCCGCCGTGCGGGCTAGGGGCGACATCGAGGTCCTCGAGCACACCCGGGCGGTCGACCTCATCCGCGGCGGTGACCACGTCGTCGGGGTCGTGCTGCACGACCCTGCCGGCTCACCGCACGCGGTGTTCGCCGACGCGGTGGTCCTGGCCACCGGCGGGATCGGACGGCTCTACTCCCGGACGACGAACCCGCCGGGCGCCGACGGTGACGGCCTGGCGATGGCGGCCCGGGCCGGCGCGGTGATCCGCGACCCGGAGTTCGTGCAGTTCCATCCCACCGCTCTGCTCACGCCGCGTGACCCGCTCCCGCTCCTCACCGAGGCCCTCCGCGGTGCCGGGGCGACGTTGATCGACGCCGACGGCCACCGGTTCCTCACCGACGTGCACCCCGACGCGGAGCTGGCCCCCCGCGACGTCGTGGCCAGGGCGTGCTGGGTGGCGCAAGGTGACGGGCCGATCCACCTCGACGCCCGGGTGATCGGGTCGCGGATCCGCGAGGACTTCCCGACGGTGTTCGACCACGCCGCTGCGGCGGGGCTGGACCCCCGCGTCGATCCCCTCCCGGTCACCCCGGCGCAGCACTACCACATGGGCGGGGTCGCCAGCGACGCCGACGGGCGGACCTCGCTGCCGGGGCTGTACGTCTGCGGCGAGGCGGCCGCGACCGGCCTGCACGGGGCGAACCGGCTGGCGAGCAACTCCCTGCTGGAGGCCCTGGTGTTCGGTGCGCGTGTCGCCGACGCGGTCACCCGGGACGCGCCGTCGGCACGTGACGCCGCGGCCCCCGAGGTCCCGTTGCCGGCGCTGGCCGCGGACCCCGCCGACGAGGACCGGGCCGCGATCACCGAGCTCCGCGAGGCGATGTGGCGCGGTGCCGGGCTCGTCCGCGACGCCGACGGGCTGGCCTCGACGTTGCGCACCGTGCACCGGCTGGGGCCGCGACTCGCCGCCGGACCCCGCGGGAGGAACCTGGCCACGGTGGCTGAGCTCGTCCTCACCGGGGCGCTTGGGCGCCGTGAGTCCCGTGGCAGTCACCAGCGATCCGACGCCCCGCAGGCCTCCGAGGCCCGGGTGGCACCCACCCTGATCACCCCCGCACCGGTGCTCTCAGCACCGTTGCCTGAGGCCCGCGCCCTGGAGGCCACCCGATGACCGGGATCCCGACCAGGCCGACCCCGCCGCCCCGGGCCGGGGTCCTGCGGGTGGTCGACACCGCCCTGGAGGAGGACCTGGGCACCGCCGGGGACCTCACCACCGACGCCCTCGTCGGCGCGCGGGTCCCCGGGATCGCCCGGTTCGTCGCCCGTCAGGCCGGGACGATCAGCGGGCTGTCGGTCGCCGCCGAGGTCTTCGCCCGGCTCGGTGGGGACGTCGAGGTCACCCCCCTGGTCGAGGACGGTGACGAGGTGGAAGCCGGGACCGCGCTGGCCGTCCTCGAGGGCTCCACGCGCACCATCCTCACCGGCGAACGCACCGCGCTGAACCTGCTGGGCCACCTCAGCGGCGTCGCCACCGCGACCCGCGGTGTCGTCCGCCTCGTCGAGGACCTCGGTGTGCGGGTCGCCGACACGCGCAAGACCACCCCGGGGCTGCGGGCGCTGGAGAAGTACGCGGTGCGGTGCGGCGGCGGGCACAACCACCGGCACGGCCTGCACGACGCGGTGATGCTCAAGGACAACCACCTGGTGGCGGCCTCGTCGATCGACGACGCTGTCCGGGCCGTCCGCTCGGCGATCGGCCACACCGTGTCGGTGACGGTCGAGGTCGACCACCTCGAGCAGATCCCGGAGGTCCTCGACGCCGGGGCGGACGTGATCCTCCTCGACAACCTTGGGGCCGACGACCTGCGGGAGGCGATCGCGATCATCGACGGCCGTGCCCTGGCCGAAGCCTCGGGTGGCATCACCCGCGCCACCGCCCGTGAGCTCGCCGAAGCCGGCGTCGACGTGATCTCGCTGGGGTGGCTCACCCACTCCGCTCCCCGCCTCGACGTCGCCCTCGACCTCGAACCGTCCGCCACGGGCCCGGGGGACGCCGGCCGTTCGCGGTGGTGGGTGCGTTCCACCGGGACGGTGACCTAGCGTGCGCTCCTGCGCCGCAGCGACGTAGGGTCGGGTACGTCCGAGGGGCCACCACCGAGGCCGGAGGGGTGCGGGGACGATGAGCTGGCACAACGGCCCGATGGTGGCGTTCGACACCGAGACCACCGGTACGGACCCGACCGAGGCGCGGATCGTCACCGCGTGCGTGGTGCAGGTGCGGGCCGGCGGTGAACCGCGCTCGCGGACCTGGCTCGCCGACCCGGGGGTCCCGATCCCGCCGGAGGCCACCGCGGTGCATGGCATCACCGACGAGGTCGCGCGTGCCGAGGGAGACGACCCCGCACGAGTCGCCGACGAGGTGGCGGACGAGCTCGTCGCGGCGTGGTCGCAGGGGCTGCCGGTGGTCGCGATGAACGCCTCCTACGACGTCACCGTCCTCGCCGGTGAGCTACGTCGGCACGGCCTGCCCGGGCTCGACGAACGCCGCGGTGACACCCCGATGCTGTTGGTCGACCCCCTCGTCCTCGACCGGGCCCTGGACCGCTACCGCCGGGGCAAGAAGCGTCTCACCGACCTGTGTGCGGTGTACGACGTCGTCCTCGACGCCGCCCACACCGCGGACGCCGACGCCCTGGCGACCGCCCGGGTGGCGTGGCGGATCGCCGAGCGCTACCCCGATCAGGTGCAGTGCGACCTCGTCGAGCTGCAGGCCCGGCAGTCACGGTGGCACGCCGAGTGGGCCGCGGGGTTCGAGGCGTGGATGCGGGCGAACGTCGACCCGGAGACGGTGATCGAGCGCATGTGGCCGTTCCGCGACGCGGGGTGAACGCCGCCCCACCCCCCGGCTCGGGCCGGCAGCGCCGAGTGGTGCCCGACCGGGTTCGGTCGACCGGGGTTCGTCAGCGGTTGAACTCGGGGGTGCGCTTGGCCAGGAAGGCGGCGATCCCCTCCCGGCCGTCACCGCCCCCGGCCGCCGCCGCGATCGCGGCGGTCTCGGCCTCGAGCTGTTCGGCGTAGGCGGTCGTCAGCGACTGGCGAAGCAGTCGCTTGACCTCGACCGCGGCGAACCGCGACTTGCCGGCGATCTCGGCGGCGAGCTCGCGGGCGGCGGCCGGGAACTGGTCGTCGGGGATCACGCGGGAGACGACGCCGACGGCGTGCAGTTCGGCCGCGGTCATGATGCGGTCGCTGAGCATCAGGTCCATCGTCACCGACCACGGTGCCCGTCGGGGCAGGTTGTAGGTGATCCCGCCGTCGCCGGTGAACCCCAGCGAGTTGTAGGCGGACTTGAACTTCGCCCCTTCGGCGGCGACGAGGACGTCGCCGATCACCGCCATGCTCAGGCCCGCCCCCGCGGCCCAGCCGTGGACCGCCACCACCACCGGGACCTCGATCGCGTCGAAGCGGAGCAGCACCTCGTGGAACCGCCCGGCGAGGTCGCGGAGGCGTTCTCCGGGGTCGTCGGCCTCGAAGCTGGCGACGTCCCCGCCGAAGCAGAAGTTCTTGCCTTCGGCGCGCAGCAGCACGCACCGGTCCTGGTCGCCGACACCGGCGACGGCGGCGTCGAGGGCGGCGACCCACTCCTCGTTCACGACGTTCCCGCGGTCGGGGGTGTTGAGGACGAATTCCACGACCCCGTCGTGGCGTTCGGTGCGGATGGCGTCGCTCATCGTTCGTCCTCCGGTGTGGCCGCGTGAAGGGGCAGTGGCGTGCCGCGGACCTTACCGACCGGTCCGGTGAGCCGGCCGGGGTCACAGCAGTCGCAGCTGTTCGCCGCGGGGTTCACCGGCTGGCGACGGCGTGGTGGGTGGGAGGCTGGCCTCGTCCCCGGCCGTGGCGGCGTGCCGTGGCGCGGGATCCGGTTGTCCGTGCGCACCTCGCGCCACCGACCGGGGGTCGCGACTGCGAGCCCGCGTCGAGCGATGCGGTCCACCGGCGTCGGCGAGGAGTCGGTCCACGGTCGCGGCGATGCGGCGGCGATC
>SLDB01000017.1 GCA_007125475.1 Nitriliruptoraceae bacterium
CTCACACCGCGTCGCGGACGTCGCCGGGGTGGGCGGCCACCGCCCGCGAAGCGCGCGCCAGCAACTCGACCCGGATCGACGGGGCCTGGTCGGCGGCGACACCGGGGAGGGTGGCCGAGCCGGAGGCCGACGCCGTGGTGACCTGCAGCGTCGCGAGCCCGAGGAGGCGGTCGACCGGCCCCTGGGCGATGTCGATCTGTTGGATCCGGAAGTACGGGACGTGCTCCTCGATGTGGATCAACACTCCGTAGCGGAGCGTGAGTGCCTGCTCGGTGAGCTGCCACCGCCACCGCCGGTACCGCGCCGGCTGCAGCCATCCGACGACCACGGCGAGGAGCACCGCGGCACCGGCGAGCACCGCCCACCCAGCTGCGTCGAGGAACACCATGGAGATGATGACGAGGAGGGCGAGTGGTGGACCGGCGGACAACGCCGCGCTGATCCGCCACGAGGTGACCGCCGCGGGCGCCAGGGCACGGGCCGCGTCGTCGAACACCGGTGGCTGCGTGACGTCGACGCCCCGGTCGGTGCCCGGGACCGGACCGGGGGGCGGTGGCGGCGGCGGCGGTGGGTGCGCACCGGGGGTGTCGGACACGGTTGGTCTCCCCTCCTGGGGCGGTCGCGGTGACGGTGGCGGTGACGGTGGCGGTGACCCGGGCGGGCGTTGGGGCGGGCGTTGGGACCGGGGCTGAGCGGCAGCTGAGCGGGCCGGTGGCCGGTCCGGGTTCTCCTCGGTCGGCGCCGGTGCCGTCGCCGGGCGCGTGTAGCGTGCCTGCTCGCCGGGCGACTCGCAGACCTCCCGGACGGCCCGTACGGTCCGCCGGTCCATCCACCGGGTGACCGCTGGGCCGGCACGGACGGCGGCGCACCCCCCGTTGCGGGTTCACGCCGGTGGGCGGGGACCGGCCGCCGGCGCCGGGAGATCGACAGGACGGGACGTCACGTGGACGAGGCACGCGCACTCACCGACGACCAGGCGGCGCAGCTGGGCCGCCTCGTCGACGTCTACCCGGAGGCGCGGGAACTCGGTGAACGGTTCGCGGACGCCGGACACGAGCTCTACCTCGTCGGGGGCACGGTACGTGACACCCTGCTGGCCGGTGGCGACCCCGGCGCCCTGGACGAGGTCGACCTGGACTTCGCGACCTCGGCGCGGCCGGAGGACACCCAGCACCTCCTCGAGGACTGGGCGACCGCCGTATGGACCACCGGGGCGGCGTTCGGGACGATCTCGGCCGAACGTCGCCGTTCCGACGGCGCTCCCCGGAAGGTGGAGATCACCACGTTCCGGTCCGACACGTACGCCCCGGGCTCACGGCACCCGGAGGTCACCTACGGCGACACCGTCGAGGAGGACCTCGCCCGGCGTGATCTGACGGTGAACGCGATGGCGGTCGCGATCCCGGCGTTCCGGTTCGTCGACCCCCACGGCGGGCTCTCGGATCTCCGCCGCCGGCGGTTGCGGACCCCGATCGACCCGCACACCTCGTTCGGTGACGATCCGCTGCGGATGGTGCGACTCGCCCGGTTCGCGGCGGTCCTCGACGCCGAGCCGGAACCCGACACCCTGGCGGCGGTGACGCAGATGGTCGACGAGATCGCCACGGTCTCCGCCGAACGCGTACGCGACGAGCTCGTCAAGCTCCTCCTCGGGCCCTCCCCTCGCCGCGGTCTGCTGTTGCTGTTGCGGACCGGGCTGGCCGACCGTGTCCTACCGGAGGTCGCGGCGCTCACCACCTGCCGCGACCCCATGCACCGGCACAAGGACGTCGAGGCCCACACCCTCGCGGTGGTGGAGAACGCGATCGCGTTGGAGGGGGACCAGCCGGATCTGGTGCTCCGGCTCGCGGCGCTGTTGCACGACATCGGGAAGCCCGACACCCGCCAGATCCACGACGACGGGTCGGTGACGTTCCACCACCACGACGTGGTCGGGGCCCGGATGGCCCGGGCGCGGATGCGTGAGCTGCGGTTCGACAAGGACACCATCCGCGATGTCAGCGACCTGGTGCGGATGCACCTGCGGTTCCACACCTACGCCCAGGGGTGGACCGACGCCGCGGTGCGCCGGTACGTCCGCGACGCCGGGCACCTCTACGGTCGGTTGAACGCCCTGACACGGGCCGACGTCACCACCGGCAACGCCCGGAAGGCGGCGACGATCCAGCGTCGGGTCGATGAGCTCGAGGTGCGTGTCGCCCAACTCCGCGAGCGTGAGGAGATCGACGCGGTCCGCCCCGCGATCGACGGCAACGACATCATGCGTCACCTGGGGATCGCCCCGGGCCCGCTCGTCGGTGACGCCTGGAACCACCTGCTGGAGCTCCGCCTGGAACAGGGGCCGATGGACCGCGACGAGGCGTTCGCGGCCCTCGACGAGTGGTGGGAGTCGCGTCGCGGGACGGACGCCGGGACGTGAGCACGTCGGACGGGGTCGGCTGGCGGGCGGCGTTCGACGCGTTGCCGACGTCGTGGCGTGACCACCGCGATCGCGCCGTTCGGCGACCGCCGCCACCGGGACCGGACCTACCACCGTTCTACCGGGAGATCGGGGCGTTCCAGGGTGAGGCCTACCGGCGCAACGCCTTCGCGCTGGGGACCGCCGAGGAGCTCGCGGCGCTGCGTGGGATCCTCGACCTCGGCGCCGGCACCCGCGTCCTGGACGTGGGGTGCGGTGACGGTCGGCACCTGCGGGCGCTCGCCGCGGACGGCGTGCGGGGTGTCGGGGTGGACACCTCCCCCGAACTCCTCGCCGCTGCGCGTGCCGCCACCGCCGACGACGCGGACGTGGTGTTCGTCGTCGCCGACGGCCGGGACCACGACGGGCTCGTGGCCGCGGGGATCGACCTCGGCAGGTTCGACGTGGCCCTGTCGTTGTGCCAGGGGGCGTTGGGGACCTCACCGGAGACCGACCCGGACGTCGTCGCGGCGCTGGCGGCCGCGATCCGCCCGGGTGGCCGGGTCGTCCTCACCCTGTTCCACGCCGCGTTCGCCGCCCGTCACCTCGCCCCCGGTGACGCCTACGACGCGGTGCACGGGGTCCACCACCAGGTCAGCGAGGTCCGGGGGCCCGACGATGACACCGCTCGGTTCGACCTGTGGACGTCGGCCTACACGGTTCGTGAGGCGGTGATCCTGTGCGCCGGTGCCGGGTTGCGGGTCACCCAGGTGCGGGGGGTGGAACCGGGGGCCTACGGACGCCGGGCACCGGGAGAGGTCGCGCTCGACGACCCGGAGATCCTCGTCGTGGCCGAGCGGGTCGACCGCGGGTGAGCCGGGGGCGTTCCGTGGTCGGGTCCGCCGGCCGCTGGGCCGGCCCGGTCACCGGTCGCCGCTCCGGCCTTCGGGCGGGTCACGTCCCGGCGGCTGCTGGGCCGGTCTTCACGCGGGTCACGACCCGCCGGCGGAGTCGCTCGGCGCCCAGCGGCCCCCACACCCGGCTGTCGGTGGAGTGTTCCGGGTCGTCGCCGTGTACCTGGACGCCGTCGGTGTCGATCCGCGCGACGCGCTTGACGACCAGGTGGTCGTCGTGCCAGGGGTCCGCGACCACCACCACGTCGCCGGTGCGCACCGCCGCCGGCGGGATCGGGAGCGTCAGGAGGAGATCGCCGTGGTGGTACGTCGGCCGCATCGAGGGTCCGTGTACGCGCACCAGAGACCGGTTCACCGCCAGGACGGCGGCGTACACCGCCACCGCCAGCAGGGCCCTGCGCGGCATCGGCACTCCCATCACCGGTCCCACGTCGGTGGTCGCCGGGTTGACGTCCGCCGGGTGCTTCCACCACGGTCCGACCAGTGTCCACGACGGATGCGGCTGACTACATTGACCGCAGACGGCCTGTCAACGACGAGCGAGGTACACCCATGCGACTCACCAAGCTGCTCGATGCCCTGAACCCGGTCCGTGAGGTCACCGCGGTGGACGCCCACTGCGACCTGATGTGCGGCGTGTACAACCCCGCCCAGGCTCGAATCGAGGCGGAGTCGGTCCTGGAGGTCGCCAAGAAGTACCACGACTCCGACGACGAGGTGTTCCGCCAGCGGTGCGTGTTCATCAAGGAGGAGCGCGCCGAGCTCGTCAAGCACCACCTCTCGGTGCTGTGGACCGACTACTTCAAGCCCAACCATGTCGAGGAGTACCCGGACCTCCACGAGAAGTTCTGGCTCGCGATCAAGGCCGCCGGTGACGCGAAGAAGACGATGGACACCGCGGCCGGTGAGGACCTCCTCGCCAAGATCGACGAGATCTCGGCGATCTTCTGGGCCACCAAGGGCGGCAAGCCCGC
>SLDB01000089.1 GCA_007125475.1 Nitriliruptoraceae bacterium
CTCGTCGTCGAGCGCCGCCGGGACCCGCTTCGCCGACGCTCCCGGGGTGTACTTCGCGGTGTAGTCGTACAGCGGGCGGTCGGTGACCGCCTCCACAACGGCGTAGACGTCGTCGCCGAGCGCACCGACGGTGAGGTCGCGCCCGTCGACGTAGGCCTCGACGAGGGCGTCGCCGCCGTCGGCGACGGCACGTGACACGGCGCCGGCCAGGTCCGCCGGGTCGTCGACGTAGGAGAGCCCGATCGTCGACCCTCCGGCGACGGGCTTCACGATCCAGGGACCCTCGACGTCGAGTGCGCGCAGGTCGTCGGGCTGCGTGCCGGCGTGCACCACGTGCCACGGTGGGGTCTCGACGCCGTGGGCGGCCAGGGCCGCCTTCGTCCGCGCCTTGTCGAACGTCACCGCGCAGACCTCGGGGTCCGGGCCCGTGAAGACGGCACCGAGTCGCTGGAGGTAGCGCTGGGTCGCCCCGGACTCGCCCTCATCACCGAACACCGTGACGAACACGACGTCGCCCGCCGCGATCACCTCGTCCCACCCGTCGGCGAGGACGCCGTCGCGCTGACCGGCCCTCAGCCGGCTCCGTGCGGCGGGGTCCGGCGGCGGTGAGGCGGTCTCCGACTGCGGGGTGACGGCGACGTCGTCGGCTGGCAGCGCCCCGGTGGTGAACGCCGCCTCGGGGGGGAGGGACACCTCCCGGGGCTCGGCGGTGTCGACGAGGGCGACCGCGTGGCCCAGGCTGCGCAGAGCGTGGGCGACCGCGTGACCGGAGGACAGGGAGACGTTGCGTTCGGTGTTCGCTCCGCCGGTGAGCACCACGACGCGCAACGGGTGACGCAGCATCGACACGGCGTGATGACCGACCGACCGTCGACCCGTCGCACCTCCGTCGTCAGTGCTCATCGCGGCCTCCCGGGACCCCGGTCGGCGACCGGACGTGCAGCGTGACGTCGGCCGCGCAGGCCCGTCCCCGCCGGCAGCGGCACCTGGACCGCGTACCGCGACCGGTCGGACCGGCCGCACCACCCAGCGTACGGCCCGATGAGGCAGTACCTCACCAGCCACCGCCGGGTGCGGTGGTCACGCCGGCAACGCCATCGCCTCGGCCACCGGTCGCAACGCGGCGAGCCACGGCTCGACGGCCGGCCGGTGGCCACCGTCGGGGTCCAGCAGGTCGGGGAGGCGTGCGAGGTCGGTGAGCCCGACGCTGCCACCGGCGAGGCCGATCATCGCGGCCCGGGACGTCCCCCGGTCGATCTCGCCCACGAGCTCCTCGACCGCACGCACCGCGAGGCGGGTGGCCTGGATCCGGTCGATCGGCGAGGGGTCCCCGCCCTGCTGGAGGTGACCGAGGATGGCCTGCCGGACGTCGAAGCTCCCCTGACCTTCCTTGGCGAACAACGCCCACAGGAACGGCGTCGTGTACACCGAATCGGCACCCTCGCTGCGGATCACCAGTCCGAGCCGCCGGCCGCGGGCGAACGCCTCCTTCAGCCGGGCGACGTCATCGCGGAGCTGGTCGAGGGAGATCCCGGACTCCGGGAGGTAGACCTGCTCGGAACCCGTGGCCATCCCGCTGGCCAGCGCGAGGTACCCCGAGTCGTTCCCCATCACCTCGACGATGTAGCAGCGGCGGGTGGCCACCGCCGACTGGCGGATCTTGTCGACGGCCTCGACGATGCTGTTCAGCGCGGTGTCGGCACCCACGCTGAGCTCGGTCGCCGGCAGGTCGTGGTTGATCGTCGCGGGGAGGCAGACGATCGGGATCCGCAGTTGTGCGTGCCCGGTGGACGCCGTGTGGAGGCGGTGTGCCACGGCGTACGCGGTGCGGCCGCCGATCACCAGGACCCCGTCGACGCCCAGTTCCCCGAACCGGGCCGCGATCGCGCCCACCTGGTCGTCCTCCGGGATCCGTCGGCTCGTGCCCAGCTCGGCGCCGCCGTGCGAGACCCACCCGCTCACCGTCATCCAGTCGAGCTCGATGACCTCGCCGTCGAGGAGGCCGTCGACCCCGTGCCGGGCGCCGAGGATCTCGTGGCCGGCGTCCCGGGCGGTGCGCACGGCCGCCCGCACGGCCGTGTTCATCCCCGGGGCCGGACCGCCGCCGTGCAGCACCAGCAGCCGGTGTGCGCCGGCACCGGGGGCGGCACGCGGCGCGGTCCGCACCAACGTGCGCATCGTGCGGTAGGCCTCGACGAACCCCGGGCCACGCAGCCGCATCGCGTCGTCGAACTCCCCCCGGGCCAGGTGGTCGGTCACGGCCCGGGTCTCACGCACCGCCGTCACCAGTGGGAACGTGACGATCCGATCCTCACGGATCCCGACGACGACCGGTTCGGCCTCCGCCGGCCGTTCGACCAGGGCACGCACGGCGTGGTAACCGCACCGGGTCGCCAGGTTGCGGTCGAACGCGCTGGGGGCACCCCCGCGCTGGACGTGTCCGAGGGTGGTGATCCGGGTGTCCTCGCCCAGCTCCTCGGCGAGGGCGTCACGGACCTCGGCGGACGTGATCCGGCCGCCGTGACGGTCCCGGGCCCCCTCGGCGACGATGACCAGGTTCTGGCGCCGCCCCACCTGCCGGCTGAGGCGCACCGCGGTGCGCAGCGATGCCACCCAGTCGTCGGTCCGGGGCGGTCGCTCCGGGAGGAACACCCACTGAGCACCGGTGGCGAGACCGGCCATCAGGGCGAGGTGACCGCAGTCCCGGCCCATCACCTCGATCACGAACGAGCGCTGGTGACTGGACGCCGTCGAGTGGATCGCGTCGATCGCCTCGGTGATGCGGTGCAGCGCGGTGTCGGCCCCGATCGTCGACTCGGTACCGACGAGGTCGTTGTCGATCGACGCCACCACCCCGACGACCTGCAGCGTCGGGTGGGTGTCGACGGCCGCCGCGGGGAGCTCGCCGTCACCGACGAGGTCGGTGACGTGGGCCTCCCATTCGTCGCGCAGCACGTCCGCGCCGATGAGGCTGCCGTCACCGCCGATCACCACCAGACCGTCGATCCCGCGTCCCACCAGGTTCGCGACGGCTGCCCGCCGCCCATCGGTGGTGCGGAACGCCTCCGACCTGGCGGTGCCGATCCAGGTACCGCCGCGCTGCAGGACACCGCCGACGTCCGACGACGACACCGGGTGGATCGCCTCGCCACCTTCGACGAGTCCCCGGAAGCCTTCCCGGACCGCGGCGACGGCGAGACCCTCCCCCTCGGCGGTGCGGACCACCGCCCGCACCGCGGCGTTCATCCCCGGCGCATCGCCACCGCTGGTGAGCACCGCGATTCGGTGCGGACGTCGTCTGACTTCCACCGTCGCCTCCCGATTCCGACACGCCGTCGTACCCGGCCGCGGGGTCCGTGGCAACCCGAGAGGCCGGGTTCACCGGCGTCGGGCTCCCCCGACCGCCGGGCCGTTCAGTCGACGAGTCGCCACACGGCGGCGACGACGGCGACGAGGACGACGAACACGCGCAGCGCCTTCGACGGCAGCCGCCGGCCGTAGCGTCCGCCGAGCCCCCCACCGATCGTCGCCCCCACGGCCACGATCGCGGCGATCCGCCAGTCGACGTCGGCGATCGCGATGAACAGCAACGCCGAGACCAGGTTCGCGACCCCGGCGAGGATGTTCTTGATCCCGTTCAGCTGGGACATCCCGCCCTCGATGAACACCCCCAGCAGGGCGAGGAGCACCACCCCCTGCGCCGCGCCGAAGTACCCGCCGTACACCCCGGTCGCGGTGATCCCCACCAGCAACAGCGGGGTGGCGGTCGCCGTCGCCGGGGTGTCGGACCGTGCACGTTGCGCGGCGGCGGCCCGGCGGAGGGCGACGGCCCGCGCGACCCGCGGCTGGATCGCCGCGAGGACCGCCGACAGCAGCAGCAGAGGCGGGATCACCATCTCGAACGCCCCCGGGGGGAGGACGAGGAGCAGCGCCCCTCCGCTCACCCCTCCGACCGAGGACGCCACCAACAGCCGGCGGATCAGCGCCGCCCGGCCGACCAGGGTCGCACGGAACGCGTAGGCGCCGGCCACCGACCCGGGGACGAGCCCGACCGTGTTGGAGACGTTCGCGACGACCGGCGGGACCCCGAGGGCGAGGAGGGTCGGGAAGGTGATCAACGTGCCGGCGCCGACCACGGCGTTCATGGCCCCGGCACCGACGGCCGCGACCAGGAGGAGTACCGCGTCGATCGGCGTCATGGGGCCTCGGTCCGGTCGGGGCGGCGGTCGCGGGGACCGACAGGCCCGCGACGGCCGCGC
>SLDB01000284.1 GCA_007125475.1 Nitriliruptoraceae bacterium
CAGGACCAGCCACGAGGCGGTGTAGCCGCCGTGTGCAGTGACGCCGACGCCGACGAGGAGCGGGGTGAGCGCCCCGGCGCTCGCCCCCACCAGCGCCGCGGAGCCGTTGAACCGGCCGATGCCCTGCGTGGCGAACCGCGTCGCGATCAACTCGGGCCGAAGGATCATCGTCGCGCCGTACGCCGCACCGAACAACGCGACCATGGCGACCACGCCGAGGGTCCCGGGCACCAGCACCGGCAGGGTCAACGCCGCCCCCTGGACGCCGAGGGTGACCACCGCGACCCGGAAGCCGTCGATGCGCCGTTGCGCGACGGTGACGGCGACGCGTCCGGCCACCTTCGCCACCCCGATCGCGCCGGCGAACCCCGCGGCGACCAGCCCCGGATACCCCAGCGAGATCAGGAACGCCACCACGTGTACGCCGACCGCGACCCCCAGGCCCCGGGCGATCGCGAACGCCGCCGCGATGCGGCGGAACTCGCCCGAACGCATCGGCGAGGCGCCGTGGCCCGCCTGCGCCGGTGTGGTGGCGCTGCGGTCGTGCCCGTGGCGGGGGATCCCCAGCAGCGCCACCGGGGTACCGATGAGCAGGAAGGCGACCGCGAGCACGCGCAACCCGCCCCGCCAGCCGACCGTGTCGACGAGGACGGCGGTCAACGGGGAGAAGATCGTGCTGGCCAGCGCCGTCACCAGCGTGATCGCCAGCAACGCGTTCCGGCGCTGGGCCGGTGGGTAGCGGCCGACGCTGGCGGCGGCCGGCTCGTACAACGTCGCCGCCATCGCGACCCCCACCAGGGCCCACGCCGCGTACAGCCCCGGCAGCGTCGTGACGAACGACCACAGCGTCAGGCCCGCGGCACCCAGCGCGACCCCGCCGGCGACCACACCACGGGCGCCGTGGCGGTCCACGGTCCGCCCGACCGTCGGTGCGGCGAGCCCGGAGGCGAGCATCCCGGTCGAGAAGGCACCCGACACCGCCGCCGTCGACCAGCCGAGCTCCTCGCCGATGGGGGTGAGCACCACGGCGAAGGCGTAGTACAGCACGCCCCACGCCATGATCGCGGCGAGGGCGAACGCCGCGACGCTCCGGCGACGTTGCGCGACCGCCTCTGTCACCGGACCCCCGTTCCGACACCGCTCGTCGCCGCCACCATAGGTTGCGTGGCACGGCGGTGACCTGAGCGCGCTCGAGGAGACGGCGATGGAGCTGGTGGGGCTCGAGGCGGTACGTGCGGCGGCCGAGGAGCTGCACGGCGTCGTGCAGCGCACGCCGGTGGAGCGGTCGCGGGCGATCGGGTCCGCGGTCGGTGCCGAGGTGTGGGTGAAGTGCGAGAACCTGCAGCGCACCGGCTCGTTCAAGCTCCGCGGGGCGTTCCACCGCATCGCCCGGCTCACCGCCGAGGAGCGGTCCCGCGGGGTGGTGTGCGCCTCGGCCGGGAACCACGCCCAGGGGGTGGCGCTCGCCGCGGCGATGCAGGGGGTGTCGGCCCGGGTGTTCATGCCGGTCGAGGCGCCGCTGCCGAAGGTGGACGCGACGCTGGCGTACGGCGCCGAGGTCGAGCTCACCGGGTCGTCGTTCGACGAGGCACTGAACGCGGCGATGGCCGCCGCCGACGACGCTGGTGCGGTGTTCGTCCACCCCTTCGACCATCCCGACGTCATCGCCGGCCAGGGGACGGTCGGGCTCGAGCTCGTCGAGCAGGTCCCGGAGGCGTCGACGGTGGTGGTCCCCGTCGGGGGCGGGGGGCTGATCGCCGGGATCGCGGTGGCGGTGCGGGCGCTCCGCGACGACGTGCGGATCGTCGGGGTGCAGTCGTCGGGGAACGCCACGTTCCGCCCGTCGCTCGCGGCCGGGGTGCCGGTCGAGGTGGGGGGAGGCGACACCATCGCCGACGGGATCGCGGTGAAGCGCCCCGGCGAGGTGACGCTGGCCCACGTCGAGGCGCTGGTCGACGACGTGGTCGTCGTCGACGACGACGTCCTCGCCGACGCCGTGGTCCTGCTGCTGGAGCGCGCCAAGCTCGTCGTCGAGCCGGCCGGCGCCGCCGGGGTCGCGGCGCTGCTGGCCGGTGAGGTCGGCGGCCTCGGGGCGGGTCCGGTGGTCCCCGTGCTGTCGGGGGGGAACATCGACCCGTTGGTCCTGCAGCACCTCGTCACCGGGGGGATGGCCGCCCAGGGGCGGTACGCGACCGTGCGGACCCGCGTCGCCGACGCACCGGGGGCGCTCTCCCGCCTGCTGGCGGTGCTGGCCGACGCCCGGGCGAACGTGGTGGGGGTCTCGCACCACCGCCTGGGGCGGCGGCTGCGGCTCGGGCAGGTCGAGGTCGTCCTCGAGCTCGAGACCCGTGGCCCGGAGCACGTCGCCGCGTTGTACGCCGCGATGGAGGACGCCGGGTACCCGGTCACCGCCGGGTGAGGTCAGACCCACCGGCGGTCACCGTCAGCCCTGCCGGTGCCCACCGTTCGCCGTGGAGCTCACGAGGGCCGCCAGGGTCGGCGTGGGCGTGTCCGCTGGCGGCGGACTCGGCGACGAAGCGCGGCTCACGTCAGGTTGCCGGTGGCCAGCGCGCCGGTGACGATGTCTCGGGCGGAGTCGTGGAGCTTGCGGTTGTGGTTCCGCGAGAAGCTGCGCAACAGCTCGAAGGCGGCGTCCATCTCGATGCCCATCCGCTCCGAGATGATGCCCTTGGCCTGTTCGATCCCGATCCGGGTCTGCAACGCCCGCTGGAGCTGTCCTTCGACGGCGTGGGCGCGATCGAGCTCGCGTTGCTGCAGCAGCCCGATGGTGGCCACATCGGCCATCGCCTGCACCACCGCCTCGGTGTCGCGGTCGATCCCCCCGGTGTCGGAGAGGAACAGGTTGAAGGCACCGAGGACGGCCCCGCGCAGGCGTAACGGCACCGCCTGGACCGACAGGAACCCCGCCGACACCGCCCGGGGTGCGAACAGCGGCCAGCGGTCACCTGCGGCGGCGAGGTCGTCGGCGCTCACCGGCGCTCCGGTGGTGAAGCAGTCCTGGCAGGGGCCTTCCTGGTTCTGGACCTGGAAGAGTTCCAGCAGGTGGGCCCGTTCGTGGGACGCGGCGACGTACTGCAGGTCACCGGCTTCGTCGACGAGCAGGATCCCCGCCTCGGAGGCGATCCCGAGCTGCACCACCCGCTCGGTCAGTGAGGAGAAGAACTCGACCACGTCGAAGTCCTCCACCAGGGTGTCCGCGAGCTCGACGAACGTCTCGACCAGACGCCGTTCGCGGCTGACAGCGGTCTCTTGGGGTGCGACCATTGCGGTTCTCTCCTCTGTGGCTTCCACGCCGGCGACACCACCGCGCCGGCCGGGGCGCTTCTGCGTCGGCTAGTCGGGTAGCGGATCGAGCTTGAGGCGGTGATCGACGACCTGTGCCGCGACCTCGGCCAGGCTGCGCGCCTCGGTGAACGCGTGGGCCCGCAGCACCGCCAGCGCGGCACCGACCGGGATCCCGAGCTGGACCGAGACGACCCCTGAGGCCTGATGCACCACCATGGAGTTGGACAGGGTGTCAGTGAACACCTGATCGAGCTCGTCGGGCGGACGACCGGCCTGCAACGAGGTGAGCAGGTGCAGCGCGAAGCGGGTGACCACCAGGGCATCGGCGTACTGCTCGGAGGTCAGCTCGCCGGCGACGTGCTGATAAAGGGTCAACGCGCCGAGGCTGATCGAACCGGAGCGCAGGGGGAAGGCGAAGACGGAACGGAACCCCAGGGCCCCGGCTGCTTCGACGAACGCCGGCCAGGTGTCGTCGCGCTCGAGATCCGGAACCTGCACCGGCCACCCGGTCCGGTGGGCGGTGTACGAGGGCCCCTCGCCCAGGTCCAACTGCCGGGCCTCGCCCACCCGGCCCGCGTCGGTCGCACACACCGTCTGGAGTCCGCTGTCGCAGAGCTCCGCGCTGGCGCCGATCGAGACCGCGACACCGGCGGCGTCCAGCAGCTTCGAGGCGGCCTCGCACAGGCGCATCTCCGGTGGCCCCGGTGGCTGCGCAGCGAACGCCTCCACGACGCGCAGGATCCGGCGCGGTTCCACGTCAGGCATCACGGTGCACCGCCGTGCCCGACGTGACGTCAGACGTCGGTCGTTGGTGCTCGAACATGTGGACTCCGGAACCACGGTGAAGTGAACCGTGCCGAGGACCGGAGCACGACGTGCAAGCGATGCAACTTACTCCGCGCGACGTTCGTGTCAACGGATCCCCCGATGCCGCCGCCGTCCCGGTGACCGG
>SLDB01000323.1 GCA_007125475.1 Nitriliruptoraceae bacterium
CGACGAATTCCTCGTTCACGGTGACCCCCAGCCCGGGACGGTCCGGGATGTCGAGGTGGCCGTCGACGACCGTGAAGGACTCCTCGGCCAGCTCGTGCAGCAGCGGGTTCGCTCCCAGCGAGTACTCCAGCACGAACCCGCTGGTGGCGGCCGCCGCCAGGTGCATCCCGGCCGCGAAGGTGAGCGCGCCACCCCACAGGTGGGGGGCGAACCGCAGCTGGTAGGCGGCGGCGAGTGCCTCGATCCGGATGCCTTCGGTGATCCCGCCGGCGATCGAGAGGTCCGGCTGGAGGATGTCGGCGGCCCTCAGGTCGATCAGGTCACGGAAATCGAACCGGGTGAACTCGCTCTCGCCGGTGGCGATCGGGATGTCGGTACCTGCCCGCACCTCGGCGAGCCCACGCTTGTCGTCGGCGGAGACGGGTTCCTCCAGCCAACCGATGTCGCAGTCGGCGACCCCGCGGCAGAACCGCTTCGCCTCGGCGACGGTCCAGGTGCCGTGGGCGTCACACAGGATGTCGACGTCGTCGGGGAGTCCGGCGCGTGCCGCCCGCACCCGCGCGATGGAGTGGGCGAGCTCGCCGTCCCCGGCACCGACCCGCATCTTCACCGCCCGGAAGCCGCCACGGTCGACGAACCCCTGCAACTCTTCGACGATGCCGTCGGCCGGTGCCCAGCCACCGGAGGCGTACGCCGGCATCCGCTCGTGGCGCCGCCCACCGAGGAGCTGCCACACCGGGGTGTCCAGGGACCGGCCCAGGATGTCCCACAGGGCCATGTCGATCCCGCTGAGGGCGGCGACGGTGACCCCGCGACGGCCCAGGACGGGGAACACGTGGCCGCGGTCGATCGCGAAGTGCGCCCGGGTGCCGTTGTACATCACGTCCCACAGCCGGGAGATCCGACGGGGATCCTCACCGATGATCAGGGGGCCGAGTTCGCCTTCGACTGCGGCGCACAGCGCGTGGTTCACGCCGGCGCTGCCGACCGCGGCCTTCGCCTCGCCGTACCCGACCAGGCCGTCGTCGGTCTCGACGCGCACGAGCGTGGAATCGAACGACGTGGTCCGCCCGAAGTCGCTGGTGTGCTGACGTTCGGGCGGGATGGGGACGTGTACCCACCTCGCGGTGACGGAACGGATCCGCATGCTGCCTCCTCGTGGCGGCGGATACGCACCACACCGGCGCATCCCCTCGCCGACGGGCACCGTAGGTCGTCGCCACGCCGCCTGCCCGTTCTCCGAGGTCGAGTAGCCTCGCCCCGCGATTGGCGAGGAGATGGTGTGGGTGTCGACGTCGAGGACCTCATCGCCGGCCTGCGCCGTGGCGAGCGCCGGGCGCTGGCGCGTCTGCTGACGGTGGTCGAGGACGGCGGGGAGTCACGTCTCCGCCACGTGGTGGCCGCGCTGTACCCGACGACGGGGAACGCCCGGGTGATCGGGGTCACCGGCTCGCCGGGCGTGGGCAAGTCCACGTTGACCAACGCGGTGGCGACGCAGTTGCGTGGCCGCGGCCGGTCGGTGGCGATCCTCGCGGTCGACCCGTCGTCGCCGTTCTCCGGTGGTGCCCTGCTGGGGGATCGCGTCCGGATGCAGGGTCATCACGCCGATGCGGGGGTGTTCATCCGTTCCATGGCGTCCCGCGGGCACCTCGGCGGATTGTCGTTCGCCACGCCCCAGGCCGCCCTGGTCCTCGACGCCGCCGGTTTCGATGACGTCATCATCGAGACGGTCGGTGTCGGCCAGTCCGAGGTCGAGGTGGCCGCGACCGCCGACACCACGATCGTCGCCCTCGCCCCCGGGATGGGGGACGGCGTGCAGGCGGCGAAGGCGGGGATCCTCGAGGTCGCCGACGTGTTCGCGATCAACAAGGCCGACCAGCCCGGGGCGGGGAAGCTCGAGTCCGAGCTGCGGGGGATGCTGGAGATGGGACACGCCACCGAGGACGCCGATGCCCCGGCCGGCTGGTGGCCCCCGATCATCCGGACCGTGGCGGTGCGCGGCGAGGAGATCGACGCGTTGATGGGCGCGATCGACGAGCACACCCGCCACCTCGACGACACCGGGGAGCGTGACCGGCGGGTACGTCGGCGCGCGCTGCACCTGATCCGCGAGATCGCCCTGGAACACGTCCGCCTCCGCTTCGCCCGACTCGGCCAGCGCGACGACCCGCTCCTCGACGACCTCGCCACCCGGGTCGCCGGTCGCGACCTCGACCCGTACGCCGCGGCGGACGAACTCCTCGCCGCGCTCGAGGGCGGGGGTGCGTGACCGCGCCTCCGGCGTTCAGCGGCTCCGGGGCCCGGGCGGTTCGCTGTCCGTCGCCCCGGCCTGCAGGTCACGGAGCTGGTCGTCGATGACCCGCAGGGTCTCGGCGAGTCGCTCCTCGGTGGTGCGCAGGTTCCCGACCGCCAGGCGCACGACGGTCCGTCCGTCGAGGACGGTGTGGGAGAGGTACACCCGCCCGGTGGCGTTCACCCGGGCGATCAGGGCCCGGTTGAGCTCGTCCTCGGCGGCGTCACGCTCGGCAGCGTCGTCGCTGCCGTCGCCGGTGGCGTTCGGGGGGTCGGGCTCCGTGGGGCCACCGACGCCGTCGAGTGCGGCGCGGAAGCACACCGTCGACAACGGGGCGGGGGCGACGAGGTGCAGGTCGGGGTGGTCCTCGACCCAGCGTGCCACCCCGCCTGCCCAACGCACGTGCGTGCGGATCCGCTCGGCGAGCCCGTCGGCGCCGAAGTAGCGGATCACCATCCACAGCTTCAGCGCACGGAACCGCCTCCCCAGCTGCACCCCCCAGTCCATGTAGTCGGTGACGCCATCGTCGTCGGTGGCCAGGTACTCGGGGACGAGCGAGAACGCGTTCGTCAGCGCGGACGGATCACGGACGAACAGCGCGCTGCAGTCGATCGGGGTGAACAGCCACTTGTGCGGGTTGGTGACCAGTGAGTCGGCCCGTCCGACGCCGTCGAGGACCCAGCGCAGCTCAGGCGCGATGGCCGCCATCGCCCCGTACGCCCCGTCGACGTGGAGCCAGATGTCGTGGCCGAGCTCCTCGACCAGGGCGTCACGGACCTCGGCGACCTCGTCGAGGGGGTCGATCGACGTCGTCGACGTCGTGCCCACCGTCGCGACGATCGCCATGGGTTGGTACCCGAACCGTCCGTCCTCGCGCACCGCCTCGGCCAGCAGGTCCGGGCGGATCCGGTACTCGTCGTCGACACCGATGGTGCGTACCCCGTCGCGGCCGAGTCCGAGGGCGATCGCGGCCTTCTCCACCGAGGAGTGGGCGTGCTCGGAGGTGTAGATCCGCAGCATCGGCACGTCGGGACGGCCGGCGAGGCCGCGCTGGCGGATGTCGAGCCCGGTCTGCTCCCTGGCGGCGGCCAGCGCCAGCAGCGTCGACATCGACGCGGAGTCGCCGAGGACGCCGTACCAGGCGTCGTCGAGGTCGAGGAGTTGCCGCAGCCAGTCGACGGTGAGCTCCTCGAGCTCGGTCGCCGACGGCGAGGTCCGCCACAGCATCGCGTTGACGTTGAGCGCGGCGGCGATCGCCTCGCCGAGGATCCCGGGGCCGGAGCCGGTGATCGCGAAGTAGGCGTGGAACGCCGGGTGGTTCCAGTGGGTGATCCCCGGGAGCAGGATGTCGTCGAGGTCGGCCAGGACGTCATCGAACGGCTCGGGCCGCCGGGGAGGGGCGGCCGGCAGCGCCGAGCGGACCTCCCCGGGCGACACCGGCGCACGGACGTCGAGCTCGTCGACCCGTTCGAGGTAGCCGGCGATCCACTCGACGACCTGGTGACCGTGCCGGCGCAGGCTGTCCGTGTCCATGTCGCCGACCCCCCGCTGGCCGGGGTCGAGGGGGTTGCGCTCGTCGTCGGTCACGTCACCGGTCCAGGTCGGGTGGGTCCCTCGCCGACTCCGGGGTGAGACCCTCGGACACCGTCGGCGTCGGGTGCGGGCAACGGCGGCAACTCGGGTGGATCGGCGGGGTCGGCGGGGTCGTCGGGGCCAGCGTCGCCGTCGGGGTCAGCGTCGCCGTCGGGGTCCGTATCGGGGTGCTCGGTGTAGGGCCGGGCGACGAGCCGTTCGCGCTCTGTGTCGTCCATCTCGACGCCGAGGAACACGTAGGGCAGCACGAACCCCGTGGCCACCAGGAGGAGGACGAGCCCGGTGGTGGTTACGGCCTGCGGCACGTGGCGGCGGGGACGGCCCTGAGGCCAGCTCGCCGAGATCCGCTCC